>JBKGUS010000279.1:0-9682 GCA_046462295.1 Thermoleophilaceae bacterium
GGACCACGAGCGGCACGCTGGCCTGCTCGTGGTCCGATCCGCAGTCGGGGCCGGCGGGCGCTTCGGCGCGATGCACTCCCAGATCCACGGGACCTGGTTCCAGGGCATCCCCGGGATCAAGGTCGTCGGGCCGTCGAATCCGGCCGACGCGAAGGGTTTGCTCAAGTCGGCCATCCGGGACGACAACCCCGTGATCTTCCTCGAGCACAAGCGCCTGTACTCGATGAAGGGGCCGGCGCCGGCCGAGGAGACCGTTCCGCTCGGCAAGGCCGCGGTGGCGCGCGAGGGGAGCGACATCACGATCGTCTCGGCGCTGAGGGGCGTGCGCGACGCGCTCGAGGCCGCCGAGGAGCTGGCGCGCGACGGCATCGAGGCCGAGGTGGTCGACATCCGCTCGCTACGCCCGGTCGACCACGAGACGGTGCTCGAGTCCGTGGGCAAGACGAACAGGGTGATGCTCGTGGAGGAGGGCACCCGGGTGGGCGGCTGGGCCGGGAACCTGCTGGGGATCGTCGCGGCGGAGGGTCTGCACGACCTCGACGACGCATGGATCGTCGCCACGGAGGACACGCCGGCGCCCTACAGCCCGACGCTGGAGGACGCTTGGCTGCCGGCCGGAGCGGAGATCGCGGCCGCCGTGCGCGAGCGCCTGGGCGTGTCCGCGCGCGTGTAACCACTCCCTAGCCTTCGGCTCCGTGAGCGAGCCGCCCGAGAGGCAGCGCGAGTGGACCGCTCCCGGGGGCGGGGAGCGCCGGTCGCCACTACCGAACTTCCTCACGCTGCCGGCACGGGCCTGGCGCTCGCTGTCGGGCCGCGGCCGGGCCGCGGTCGCCGCGCTGGCCGCCGCGCTGGTCGCGCTTGCCGTCGCCCTGGTCCCGCCTGCGCTCGACAACGCGTCGGAGAACGAGGCGAACGAGCGGGCCGCCATCGCGGAGAACCGCGAGCGCATCAGGCGCACGCTCGCCGAGCAGCAGCGCCCGCGCTGGACGGTGCTGCCGCCGAACGAGCCGGTCGCCCCCGCACTGGCGGCCCACGTGCAGGCGGACGCGCGCGTGCGGGTGCGGGAGGGAACCCTCGAGGGCCCGATCGGCAACACGGAGTGCGAGCGGATCGAGCGCACGGGGGAGGACCCGCGCTACGCGACGTTCACCTGCCTCGTCGAGCGCAATGGGCGCGGCACCTACCGGGGCCGCGACCTGCTGCTCGGATACCGCTTCCGCGGGCGCGTGGAACTGAAGAGCGGCAGCGCCGCTTGGTGCAAGGAGAACCCGCCGCCGCTGCACGCGGACCAGGAGGAGTTCGTGAAGGTCCCGATCTCGCGGCGGTGCACCGGCTGAGCTAGCATCCGAAGTGTGGATCGCCACATGCCCCACGTGTTCTGGGGGATGTGCGGTGCGATCGTCGTGGCGTACATCTTCTTCGCCGCGCTCGGCGCGGTTCAGCCCGGCGAAGCCGTCGAGCTGACGATCGTCGTGCTCGCGCTCGCCGTGCTCTGGCTCGGCCACGCCTGGCGAGACCTCTGGCGCGACGAGCGAAGGGACGGGCCCGGCGGCGGCGCGATCGCCAGGTAGTGCCCGAACGACCAGTCGACGAAACGACGCCACTGCATCCCCTTGAGGGCGCCCGCGAGAAGACGGGGCGGCAGCCTCGGCACGAGCCGCTGCGCGACCAGCATCGACTCGAACTTCCAGCGATGCGACTCGGAGAAGTCGCCGTAGCGTGCCAGCGCCTCGGCGGCCGTGCTGCGGCCCTCGACCACCGCGCGCAGCTCGCGTCCGCAGGCGATCCCGAAGTAGAAGGCGGTGCGGATGCCCTCCGCCGTCAGCGGCAGGCAGTGACCGGCCGAGTCGCCCACGAAGAAGATCCCGTCCTCGGTCGCCGCGCGGAGCCGGTGCGGGATCCAGTTGCCCTGGTAGCGCACGGGGTCTCGTTCCAGGTCCTCGGCCAGCAGCACGGTGGTGTCCTTGACGTGGAAGCGGGGGTCGAAGGAGCCGACGCCGATGCGGAGCTCGTCCGCCGCGGGGAAGCTCCAGCCATAGCCGGCGGGCACGTAGCGGCGGTCGATCCAGATCTCCATCTCGTCGCCATCGCCGTGCGGGTGCACCTCCAGGCCGCGTGAGAGCGGGGCGTCGGGCGGCTGATAGCCGGTGCCGAGAACGCGCCGCCACCCCAGCGCGTCCACCACCAGCGGGGCGGTGAGGTCGCCGCGGTCGGTGTGGACGGTGTCGCCGCTGCGGCCGTGGACCTTGGCGGTCTCGAAGTCCGCGTCCGACTGCTCCCAGAGGAGCGCGCACAGCTCGGGGTAGTCGAAGGTGGAGAAGGTCCACGGCAGCTCGAGCCGGGCGGTGCCGTGCGGGGTGTGGACCACCAGGCGGCCGAACTCCTGGCGGTGCGATCCCATCAGGTCCATGGCGCGCAGCCACTCCGTCGGGATGCCGCAGGCGGACGTCTGGCGCTCCCCGATCTCGTAGCGGTCGAGCACGAGCACGCGGGCGCCGCTCTCGGCCAACTCCCGCGCGACGGCGAGGCCGGCGAAGCTCGCTCCGCAGACGATGACGTCGGCGTCACCCGACATGGGGGTGCGGTCGGCGCCCCGCAGTGTCCTCCGCTTCGGCATTCGCGGAGAGTAGCTAGGCTAGAACCTTCAGTGCCGGATACAGAGACGCTTACGCAACCCAAGACCGTCGAGGGCTCGGGCGGGTTACTCCTCGAGATCGACGGCCAGATCGTTCCCAACTACGACGCCACGATCGTCCCCTTCGAGGAAGGCGACGTCGTGTCCGGGCGCGTGGTCCAGATCGACCAGGACGAGGTCCTGGTGGACATCGGCTACAAGAGCGAAGGCGTCATCCCGATGAACGAGCTGTCGATCCGCAAGTCCGTCGACCCGCACGACGAGGTCGAGATGGGCGAGGAGGTCGACGCGCTGGTCCTCACCAAGGAGGACCAGGACGGGCGCCTGCTGCTCTCCAAGAAGCGCGCCCGCTTCGAGAAGGCCTGGCGCAAGATCGAGGGCGCCGCGGAGTCCGGTGAGCCCGTCGAGGGCACCGTGATCGAGGTCGTGAAGGGCGGCCTGATCATCGACCTCGGCGTGCGCGGGTTCCTCCCGGCCTCGCTGGTGGACATCCGGCGCGTGCAGAACCTCGACGAGTTCCTCGGCACGAAGATCGAGTGCAAGGTCATCGAGCTGAACCGCTCGCGCAACAACGTCGTGCTCTCGCGCCGCGCGGTGCTGGAGGAGGAGCGCAAGGAGGTCCGCCAGCAGATCCTCGACCGGCTCCAGCCGGGGATGATCGTGGAGGGCGCGATCTCGAACATCGTGGACTTCGGCGCCTTCGTGGACCTGGACGGGATCGACGGCCTGATCCACATCTCCGAGCTGTCCTGGTCGCACGTGAACCATCCTTCTGAGATCCTCGCGATCGGCGACGTGGTGCCGGTCAAGGTGCTCGACATCGACCGCGACCGCCAGCGCATCTCGCTCGGCCTGAAGCAGACCCAGGAGGACCCGTGGCAGCGGGTCATCGACACGTACCGGGTCGGCGACGAGCTCGAGGGCAAGGTCACGAAGGTCGTCACCTTCGGCGCGTTCGTGGAGATCATGGACGGGGTCGAGGGGCTGGTGCACATCTCGGAGCTGGCGCACCACCACGTGGAGAACCCGCGCGAGATCCTCGAGCCGGGCCAGGATGTGCGTGTGAAGGTGCTCGAGATCGACTCGGAGCGCCGCCGGCTATCGCTGAGCGTGAAGCGCGTGACCGAGCAGCTGCCGCACATCAAGTCCGCCGCCGCGGCGGGCGCGGCCGCCGCGGGGGTGAGCGAGGAGATCGGCGACGTGCCCGACCTGGGACTGTCCGAGGACGTCTTCGCGGGCCCGCAGGTGAGCGGCGCGGACGACCTTCGAGCGGCGATGTCGTTCGGCACGCCGGTCGAGGAGGCACCGCCGCTGGAGGAGCCGCCGACCGCCGCCCCGGCGGATGAGGCCGCCGCTCCGGCGGATGAGGCTCCGCCCGCCGCGCCTACCGACTCCCCGACGGAGCCCGCTTCGGAGGCGCCCGCATCCGAAGAGCCCGCTTCCGCCGACGCGACTACGGCAGCCACGGGAGAGGAGTCCCCCTCGCCGGCCGAGGAATCATCCGCTTCGGCCGCCGGCGAGGCCGACTCGGACGCTCCTTCCGAGCAACCCTCGGAGTAACACGTGGCCCCGTTCGTGGGGCTAACCGGCGGACTCGGCGCCGGCAAGTCCGAGGCCCTTCGCCTGCTCGGCGAGCTCGGCGCCGCGACGCTCTCGACCGACGCCGTCGTCCACGACCTGCTGCAGAGCGACGACCTGCGCGACGAGATCGTCGCCCGGCTCGGCCCCGGCGTCCTGCGCGATGGTGACCTCGATCGCACCGCGATCGCGTCGCGCGTCTTCGCCGACGACGAGGTCCGCGCCTGGCTCGAGGGCGTGCTCTGGCCGCGGGTAGGCCGGCGCGTCGCAGCCTGGCGCGCCGAGGTCGGGGACGACCAGGTGGCGGTAGTCGAGGTTCCACTCTTGTTCGAGGCGGGCATGGAAGAGGTGTTCGACCGCACGATCGCGGTCGTCGCCGACGAGGCCGTCCGCGAACGTCGCGCGGCCGCACGAGGGCACGCTTCCGTGTCCGAACGGGCGGGGCGCCAGTTGCCGCAGTCGGAAAAGGCGGAGAGAGCGGACTACACGGTGCGCAACGACGGATCGCTGACAGAGTTGAGGGACTCGCTGTCCCTCGTACTTGCGAAACTCGAAGAACCGTGAGCTCCCACGCCGCCCCCGTAGCGCGTCGGCCTTCGCGCGCGCGTGTGAAGCGCCGCCGCCTGGCCGCCCTCCTGGCGGCGGCCGTGCTCGGCGGAGGGGTGGCCGCCGTGGTGACCGGAGTGGGGCCCGACGCCGTCCGAGAGATCACGCTCCCGCTCCGCCACGACGACATCATTCGCCAGCAGGCCGCCGACAAGGACCTCGACGCGGCGCTCATCGCCGCCGTGATCTACGAGGAGTCGCGCTTCCGCGACCAGACCTCGCACGCCGGGGCGCGGGGGCTCATGCAGATCACGCCTCAGACGGCGGATTTCATCGCCCAGCGCTCGGGCGGGATCCGCTTCAGGCAGGAGGACCTGGCCACGCCCCAGATCAACATCGCCTACGGGTCCTGGTTCCTGCGCTACCTGCTCGACCACTACGACGGCAACGAGACGCTGGCCATCGCCGCGTACAACGCCGGCCAGACGAATGTGGACGGCTGGGTCGAGCGCGCCGGCGGGCCGGAGAACTTCGACGCGGCCCGCGACGTGCCCTTCCCGGAGACGCGCGCCTACGTGGAGAACGTGCAGGAGCGCCGCGGCGAGTACCGCGACCACTACGCGGACGACCTGGGTCTCTGAGCACTGGCGCCGCGCGAGCGGTCCGGTTAGCGTGGCCACACATCGGATCAGCCGCGGGCAGCAGAGCCTGCCGGACTGACGGGGTCGGCAGGCCCGCGCGACCGGCGCTCCGCGGCGGGCGCGCCGCCTACCTCGCGCCCGACGCCTCCTCCCACCGCGCGTACGCCTCCTCCACCGCGCGCTTGGCCTTCTCGTGGCGCGCCGTGTTCCGCTCCGTGCGGGACGGGCTGCTCCACATCGCCGGGTCCGCCAGCTCGTCCTCCAGCTGCCTCAGGTCGCTCTCCGCCCGCTCGACCTGCCGCTCCAGGTCGGCGATCCGCCGCTGCTCGTTCTTCGACGGCCCGGTCCTCTCCCGTCGCCCGGCGCCGTTTCCCGACGCGGCTCCCTCCGGGGGCCGCTCCCGCCTCGCCGCGCGGCGCTCCTGCTTCGCGGCCGCACCCGCGGCGGCGGCCGCCTCCCGCCGCTCCTCGCGCACGCGCGCGTACTCGGCCCAGCCGCCGTCGTAGCTCCGCAGGCGGCCGTCCTCGAACGCGACCGTGCGGCTCCCCACCGCGTCGAGCAGCGCGCGGTCGTGCGAGACGAGCAGGACCGCTCCGTCGAACGCCTGCAGCGCATCCTCGAGCGCCTCGCGCGCATCGAGGTCAAGGTGGTTCGTGGGCTCGTCGAGGATGAGCACGTTGGCGCCGGACGCCACCAGCACGGCGAGCGAGAGCCTTCGCCGCTCGCCGCCCGACAGCCCTTCCATCGGCTTCTCGGCCTCCTCTCCCGAGAAGAGGAAGCGGCCGAGCAGGGCGCGCGCCTTGTTGGGCGTGAGCCCAGTGGCGCGCTGGGCGGCCTCGAGTACGGTGCCGCGCGAGCCGAACTCGCTCGCGTGCTGGGAGAGATACCCCAGGTTCACATTGTGGCCGGTGCGCAGCCGTCCGCCTTGCACTGGACGGCGTCCGGCGAGGGCCTCGATGAGAGTGGTCTTGCCGACGCCGTTGGGGCCAACAAGGGAGACGTGCTCGCCCCGTTCGATCCAGAGGTCGCCCTGTTCCAGGAGCGTGCGGCCGGGAACCTCGAGCCGGATGTCCTCGGCCTCCAGCACGACCCGCCCGGTGCGCTCGGCCGTGCCGAAGCTGAAGCCGAGCGAGCGCGTGTCGGTCGGGTCACGCTCGATCCGCTCCATCTTGTCGAGCCGCTTGACCCGCTCCTGGGCCTGGCGCGCCTTGCTCGCCTTGTAACGGAAGCGCTCGACGAAGCGCTCCATGCGGGCGATCTCCCGCTGCTGCTTCTCGATTGCCTTGCCGAGCGCGATCTCGCGCGCGGCCAGTTCGCGGCGCCAGGCGTGCCAGGGGCCGGGGAAGAAGCGGGCGCGGCCGGCCTCGAGCTCGAGGACCGAGGTGCCCACCGCCTCGAGGAACCAGCGGTCGTGGGCCACGAGGATCACGGCGGCGTCGAGGCCGGTGAGGTAGGTCTCGAGCCACTCGAGCGAGGCGATGTCGAGATGGTTGGTCGGCTCGTCGAGGAGCAAGAGGTCGGGGTCGCCGGCGAGCGAACGGGCGAGCGAGGCGCGCGTGAGCTCCCCACCGGAGAAGCTGCCGAGCGGCCGGTCGAGCTGGTCGTCCCGGAAGCCGAGGCCGTGGAGCGGAGCCAGGGCTTGAGAACGCCAGTTCCAGCCGCCGGCGTGCTCCAGGCGGGTCTGGACCGCCGCGTACCTCCGCAGGACCGCCTCCTCCGGCCGCTTCGCCATCTCGGCCTCGAGGTCACGCAGGCGCTGCTCGAGGGCAATGAGGTCAGAGCACCCGGCCAGTACGTAGTCACGGAGGCTCAGCGCCGTCTCGCGCGGAGGCCGCTGGTCATGGAGCGCGACCCGGCTCCCCTTCTCGAAGACGAGTTCGCCGCCATCGACGCCGCTCTGGCCCGCGAGCATGCGAAGCAGGGTGGTCTTGCCGGCCCCGTTGCGCCCCGCCAGCGTCATGCGATCGCCACGCTCGAGCTTGAAGGAGACGCCCCGGAACAACGTCGCCCCGGCGATGTCCTTGTCCAACGCGCTGGCAATCACGACGGCCATAGCGCACCCAATCGTCACACACGTCGCACACAGGGCGCGAACGCTGCCTCACCATCGGAGTGTGGGCTGTGAAAGTCACGCATATGGCGCCTTTGACAGCCCACACTCGGGTGACCGCCGAGTGCAGGCCCTCGCGGGCCGGCAACACGGGATCGTGAAAGGCCAGCAGGCAACGGAGGCGGGACTGTCGCGGCAGGGAATCAGGAGGCGCGTGGAGGCCGGTTGGCTGGTGCCGCAGTACCGCGGCGTTTACGCGGTAGGCCACACGGCTTTGACGGGCAAGTCCCACCTCATTGCCGCTGTTTACGCGTGCGGGGACGAAGCGCTCGCGAGTCACCGCGCCGCCGGAAGGCTGTGGGGAATCCTCCGCGGCGGCCCGCCGATCGAGGTCACCGGCGCGCGCTCCCGCGTTCCGGGCAAGCGGTTCTTGCTGCATCGCTCGCGCCTCATCCACGAGGAGGACCGCGCCCTCATCGACAACATCCCCGTCACCAGCGTCGCCCGCACGCTGGTCGACCTCGCCGACGTCCTTCCCGAGAAGCAGCTGGCGAACGCCGTGCACGAAGCCGAGGTCAAGCGCTTCTTCGACCTGAGACAGGTCGAGCGAGTCCTCGAACGACTGCCGGGAAGGAAGGGCCGCCACAAGCTCCGACGTGTCCTTTCCGCCTACAGGGATGTCCAGCCCTTCACCCGCAGTCGCGCGGAGCGCCTCGTGCTCCGGATGTGTGAGGACCACGGCCTGCCGATGCCCAGCACGAACACCTGGATCGGCGCCCACGAGGTCGACTTCCACTGGCCTGAAGCTGGGCTCGTGCTCGAATTCGACGGCGGCGCCGTCCACCGGACGACGCGGGCCTTCTACGAGGACAGGAAGCGCGACCGGGCGCTGGCTGCGATGGGCATTCACGTCGTGCGGGCGACGGGCCGGGACGAGCCCGCTGCGTTGGCTGCCGAGCTCCGCGCCATCCTTTCCATCCGCACCCCCCGCTAACGTCAATAGGTTCGTGCCCGAATTCAAGGTCAACCCCGCCTACAAGCCCGTCGCCGATCAGCCGGCGGCCACCGAGAGCCTCGCCAACGGGATCCGGGAGGAGGACGGGCGCTTCCAGACCCTGCTCGGCGTCACCGGCTCGGGCAAGACCGCCACGATGGCCTTCGCCATCGAGCAGGTGCAGCGGCCGGCGCTCGTCATCGCCCACAACAAGACCCTCGCCGCCCAGCTCTGCAACGAGTTCCGCGAGTTCTTCCCGAACAACGCGGTCGAGTACTTCGTCTCGTACTACGACTACTACCAGCCCGAGGCCTACGTTCCGGCCCAGGACCTCTACATCGAGAAGGACTCCTCGGTCAACGAGGAGATCGACCGTCTGCGCCACTCGGCCACCAGCGCCCTGTTCGCCCGCCGCGACGTGATCGTGGTCGCCTCGGTCTCCTGCATCTACGGCCTCGGCTCACCGCAGAAGTACAACGCCCAGGTCACGCTGCTGAAGCGCGGCGAGATGGTCGATCGCGACGAGATCCTCCGCAAGCTCGTCGAGAACATGTACACGCGGAACGACGCGTCGCTCGGCCGCGGCACCTTCCGCGTGCGGGGGGAGACGCTCGAGGTCTTCCCAGCGTACGCCGAGTCCGCCTACCGCGCCGTCTTCTTCGGCGACGAGGTCGAGCAGATCCAGCACTTCGACCCGCTCACCGGCGAGATCATCCAGGAGCTGGAGCACGTCGGCGTCTGGCCCGCGACCCACTACGCCACCGACCGCGAGACGCTCGAGGGCACCATCGCCGCGATCCGCGACGAGCTCGAGTGGCGCACCAAGGAGCTCGAGCACCAAGGCAAGCTCCTTGAGTCGCACCGGCTCCGCCAGCGCACGCAGTTCGACATGGAGATGCTGCGCGAGCTCGGCTACTGCAACGGGATTGAGAACTACTCGCGCTTCCTCGACGGCCGCGCTCCCGGCGAGCGCCCCTACTGCCTGCTCGACTTCTTCCCGGACGACTTCGTGGTCTTCATCGACGAGTCGCACCAGACCGTGCCGCAGATCGGCGGCATGTTCGAGGGCGACCGCTCGCGCAAGCAGACCCTCGTCGACTACGGCTTCCGGCTCCCGAGTGCACTCGACAACCGGCCCCAGACCTTCGAGGAGTTCCTCGAGCACACGGGCAAGATCGTGTTCGTGTCGGCCACGCCGGGCGACTTCGAGCGCAACCACTCCAGCTCGATCGTCGAGG
>JBKGUS010000280.1:0-4846 GCA_046462295.1 Thermoleophilaceae bacterium
TCGCCCGAGCACCTGGAGGTGCTCGCGCTGCGCCACCTCGCCGGCCTCACGAGGTCCGAGATCGCCGCACGGCTCGACCGCCCAGGTTCCCTGGCCTGAAGGAGACACCCCCGATGAGCGCCCTCATCCCCCTCTACCACAACGGCGCCATGGACCGCCGTAGGTAGGCCCAGCCCCTCCCCCGGGCACAGTGGTCGGCCGCCCGCCAGGACCTTGGGGCCTGGCGGGCGGTCCGGCCCCTCTTCAGCCGGCTAGCAGGCTCCGCCCGCCGCCTTGCACAGGTTCACGCGACCGAAGCCGAAGCTCGAGTCGCGGCCTGCGGCGCCCTTGTCGTCGACCGCTGCGGTCAGGCGCCCGCGGACGCCCGCGGCGGTGTCGCCGGGGAACAGCTGCCACAGGACGCCCGCCACACCGGAGACGTGCGGGGTCGCCATCGAGGTGCCCGAGAGGCGCGCGTACTGGCCGCCCGGGATCGTCGACAGCACACTCACGCCCGGCGCCGCGATCTCGACGTCGGAGTTGGCGTTCGAGAACGACGCGCGCGCGTCGTTGTGATCGGTCGCCGCGACCGACACGACCTCCGCGTACGCGGCCGGGTAGTTCAGCGTCGCGTCGCCGTCGTTGCCGGCCGCCGCGATGAGCACCGAGCCGTTCGCCGCGCCGCTCTTCCAGGCGTTCACCACGGCGTTCCGGAGCGTGGTGGAGGCGCCGCCGCCGAGGCTCATCGAGATGACCTTGGCGCCGCGCGTGTGTGTCCAGTTGATGCAGTTCGCCACGTCGGAGGTGAGGCCGGTGCCGGCCGCCGTCCGCAGCGCCTTGCAGATCGCGAAGCTGGCGTTTGGCGTCACGCCGGCCACGCCCACGCCGTTGTTCGTCCGCGCGCTGATCGTGCCGGCCACGTGCGTGCCGTGCATGTTGTCGTCCACGCAGGTGCCCTCGACGAGCAGGCCGCCGGTCGAGTCGGCGCAGCCCGTGGTCTTGCCGCTCAGGTCGGGGTGTGTCTGGTCGATGCCGGTGTCGACGACGCCGATCTTCACGCCGCCCGTGGCGGGGAAGGCGCTGAGTCCGGCCGCGTCCCAGCCCTCGGGCGCGTCGGTGTCGGCGTCGTTCGTGCCGCCCGTCTGGCCCGTGTTGTGCAGGCCGTAGAGCTGTGAGAAGAGTGGGTCGTTCGGCGTCGCCTGCGTCCTCAGGATGAAGTTCGGCTCGGCGTACTGGACGAGCGAGCTGCGGTTGAGCCGCCTGGCGACCGCGGCCGGGTCGCCGTCGACCTCGACCACATTCGCGCCGACACCTCGGACCGACCCGAGCGTCTCGACGACACCCGTGCGGTCGAAGAGCGCGGCCCGCTCGGCGGTCGAGACTCCGTCGGCGTACTTGACGATCACCTCGTTGCTGTCGTACTTCGCGGCCTGGGCGCTCCCCGCGCATACAGCCAGCAGCGCGGCGACGATGGCCGCGAGGGACGCTGTCCTTCGCATCATTGCCTCCGTGACGAGAGGTAGTGACGCTGGTCAGCCGCGCACGCTGCCGTTGCCGCGCGCCCGCTCCGCGGCCCGTTCGGCGTGGCGGATCCGCGCGAGTGCCTCGGCGAAGAGGCCCTCGAGTTGCTCGAGCCGGCCGCGCTCGGAGCGCAGCTCGAGCAGCATCTGCTTGGCCTCGAGCGCGACGTCGAGGGTGGCGGCCATCCCGTACGCGTCGAGCTTCGCGAGCTCGTCGGGCTTGGGGCGCTCGTCGGTCACCTCAGCGACGAGGTCGGCGTAGCGGCGCCGGGCCGCCTCGGCGGCGTCCGGATCGACGGCGGCGTCGCCGTCCTCGAGCAGCTCGACGTCGCCCGCGGGGTAGGGGAGGTCCTCGATGCGGCGCAGCAGGCGGAAGGGCGAGCTGCCCTCCACGAGGACGTTCATGCGTCCGTCGTCGAAGCGCTCGAGCACCTTGCTGATGCGCGCCGAGCAGCCGATCTCCTTGAGGCCGTCGTCGGACAGCCAGACGATGCCGAACTCGCGCTCCTCCTCGATGCACTCGCCGATCATCAGCTTGTAGCGCTCCTCGAAGATGTGGAGCGGGACGAGCTCGTGGGGGATGAGGACGAGCCCGAGCGGGAAGAGCGGAAAGCGCTCGAGTGTGTCGGCCATCGCCCTAGGAAGGGTATCCGCGCGCACTCGGCCGGCCGAGTGCTTGCGGCAAGCGTATCCGCGCGCCTCGGCCGGCCGAGTGCTTGCGGCAAGGCGCGTATCCCCGGCGATTGGGTACAAGGCGAGTGCATGGGCCAGATCAGCCGCCGGCAGCTGATCGTCTCCGGTGCGCTCGCGGCAGGGGCGCTGGCGGGGTCACCACGCCTGCTTCGCGCGGCGCTGGCCGCCCCCGCGCGGGCCGGCGCCAGTCCCTACGGCCCGCTCGGGCCGCCCGACGCCAACGGGCTGATGCTGCCGCCCGGGTTCAGCTCGCGGGAGATCGCCCGCGGCCTGTCGACAGTGGCCGGCTACCGTGGCCGGTCTTCCCGGACGGCCAGGCCACGTTCGCCACCGGCGACGGCGGCTGGGTGCTCGTGACCAACTCCGAGTCGCTCGCCTTCACGGGCGCCGGCACGTCGGCGATCCGCTTCCGGCCGGACGGGGCGATCGCAGCCGCCTACCGGATCCTCGCCGGCACGAACGCGAACTGCGCCGGCGGTCCGACGCCGTGGGGCACGTGGCTCTCGTGCGAGGAGCACGACTCCGGCCTCGTATGGGAGTGCGACCCCGCCGGCCGCCTCCCCGCCGTGGCGCGCCCCGCGCTCGGAGTTTTCAGCCACGAGGCGGCCGCGGTCGAGCCGGCCGGCGGGCAGCTCTACCTGACCGAGGACGAGGGCGACGAATCATCGAAGCAGCCGGCCCGGCCGGCTGCGCAGGGGACGGCATCTGCGAGGTGTCTCCGTTCCTCCGCTTCACCGGCGCGGCGCACCCGGTGTCAGGCGATTACAAGTCGGAGGTGTGCGGGGTGGTGTTCGATCCGTCGGGCACGCGGATGTACTGCACGTCCCAGCGCGCGCATCCGGTCAGCTCGAGCGCGCCGGGGCCGGGAGCGGTATACGAGATCAGCGGGCCATTCCGGCAGCCGGCCGTCGCGGCGGCGGCGTCGTTCGGCCCGCCGGCGGGCGAGCGGCGTGGCGGGCCGCTGCGGCGCGCTTCGCAGGTGCGGGTGGAGGTGCGCCGACGGGTGGGGCGGGAGTCTCTCGTGCGGCGCGGTCTGGCGCTGGAGGTGACCGTGCCGGCCGGATCCGTCGTCTCGGCCGTCCTCGACACGGCGGACCTGCTCCGCAGCCCGGGCCCGGAGGGGACGACGGACCGTCCGCGCACCGTGACGCTCGCCCGGCGCCGGTTCCGGATCGGAAGCGGCGTGCGGCGGCCGCGACTACGGCTCGGACCGAAGGCGAGGCGGCGCCTGCGCCGGCGCAGGCGGCCGATCGCGGCGCGCCTGCTCGTGACGGCGCGGCTGCCGGACGGCCGCCGGCTGAGCGAGGTGTGGCGGGTGCTGGTGCTGGGCTACCGCGTCTGAGCGGTGTCCACCTGGAAGTGGCACGGCTCAAGCGGTGATCGCTACATGTCGATGACCGCCACATGTCCATTGAGGTGACCACCGGTCTCCCGGAGGGCCTGGACCGGACGGTGACGCTCGAGCTCTCGCTCGCCGAGGCCGAGGCCGTGAAGTCCTGGCTCCTCAAGCCCGCAGCCGACGGCAGCGCGGCCATCGACGACGAGAACGCCAAGTCGGTGATGGTCAAGCTGGGCGCCAAGCTCGATTTCATCGAGGGTGTGGCGCGCGTTCGCGACGAGCTCGAGGCTGCAGGCTTCCCGACCGACACGCTCACCGACGAGCAGGTGGCGGAGCTGGGCCGGCGCATCGCCGAGTCCCCGATTCGCCGCTACTCGGGCAACCCGTCCTAAGCCCTCCTGCGAGCAACAAAGCGACCTGCCCAGCCGGGCCGCGGAAGCGGCCCGGAAGGGCGGTTTTCGCGAGCGGCCCGGAACGCGCGTTCTGCCTGCGCCGGCTTCGCGCCCGCTACGGTCGGCCTGTGGCCATCGCCGCTTCGGATGACGTCTCTGCTTCTGCGGTGCCCGCCGGGCCGGCTCACGTCGCGGTGGTGTCCTTCCTGGCGGCGAGGGCCGCTCCCACGGGGGGCTTCTGGATCGCGCTCGCCGGTGGCGTCGCGCTCGCCCGCACGGCCGAGCGTCGTGGCGCGCGGCCCGGCTTCGGCGCGAGCGCGGCCGCGATGCTCGAGACGGTCGCGATCATCGGCCCGGCGCGCTTCGGCATCCCCCTGACCCAGGCGGCCACCGCGCCGCTGCTGGGCCGCCTCGAGGCGCGACGCGTGGCCGTTCTCCCGCAGATCCTCACCTGCGCCGCGATCCGGCTCCTGCACAACGCCGCCACCACCGCCTTCTTCATCTGGGTGATCGCCGGCGGCCTCGACGCCTACGCCGGCACCTACGACGCGATCGGCCGGCGGATCGGCATCGAGGTCGGCACCGCGGACGCGCTGGGCCTCACCGTGGCCGGCCTGCTGGCCTGGGCCGCCTTCGCCAGCACCGTGCAGGTGCTCGTCTACAGGCGCGGGTTGCGGAACTGGGAGGCCTTCGCGGCCTCCGCCGTAGACGGCGCGGACGGCGCGCGCGGGGCGTACGGCGCGGCGGGCGGGGCTCGCGGGGCGCGGCGCCGCTGGGACCCGCGGGCGGTCACGCTGGCTGCGGCGATCGCGTTCGCGCTGCTGCTGTCCGGCACAGCCTGGCCGCTCCTGGCCGCGGTGGCGCTCGCGCTGGCGATCGCGTGGATCGCCGCGCCCACGGACAACGAGCCCGTCAAGACCGGA
>JBKGUS010000281.1:0-9082 GCA_046462295.1 Thermoleophilaceae bacterium
TTCCCAACGACCAGTCCCTGGACGCCGACGGACTAGCCGACCGCATCGCCTCGGTCAGCTTCATCGCCGCGCTCGACGAGAGCGAGCAGACGAAGGTGCTCCGGGCCGCGCGGGCCCTCGCCGGCGCCGACGGCGTGACGATTCGCCAGGACACCGAGGTGCAGGTGGCGGACCGGCTGGGGTAGCCACCAGCACTCGCGCGCCGCGGAAGCGCGCAAGCGGTCGGCATCTCATAGATATCCGCCTATAGCCCAGGGCAATAATCCTCTTGCTCATCAATATGACTCGGCTACGGTCGTCACATCACCGAGCTCCGAGGAGGTGACGACGGCGGTGCTGCGCACGGTCTTTGACCGGCTGGCCGAGCAACGGGTCGTGCTCGAGGGAATCATGCTCAAGCCAAACAGCGAGTACGCGGAGTCGATGGAGCACGCACTCGTCTCGTGAAGCGGCGGGTCGTCGACGTCTGCTTCACGCCGCGGGAGATCCGTCCGGTCGAGGTCGCCGTCGTAGTCGACGTCCTGCGGGCGACCTCGACGATCGTGCAGGCGCTGGCGGTCGGCTACCCGCGCGTGGTGTGCTGCAGGTCTGTCGCGACCGCCCGTGACCTGCGAACCCCCGGCAGGGTGCTGGCGGGTGAGCGCGCGTGCGTGCGCGTGCCCGACTTCGAGCTGGGCAACTCGCCCACGGCGATGGCGACCGCCGGTCGCCGCGGAGAGGAGCTCGTGCTCGCGACGACGAACGGCTCGCCGGCGATCGTCGCGGCAGCGCTTGCGGCCGAGCGGGTGCTCGTCGCAAGCCTGCTGAACCTGGGCGCGGTGGTGGCCGCGGTCCCCACCGGCGCCGACGTGGCGATCGTCTGCTCGGGAACCGATGGGCGCCCCGCACTGGAGGACGTGTATGTGGCGGGCCGCCTCGTCGCGGCCCTGGGCGGCGTGCCGTCGGACGCCGCCCGGGTCGCAGAGCGCGTGGCGAGCGGGTACGGAAGCCCGCTCGAACCGCTGGCTGCGAGCGAGGACGCGGCTCAGCTGCGCGCAACCGGGCAGGAACGAGACATCGCCTGGTGTGCCCGCGAGTCCGTCCTCGAGGTCGTGCCCGAGGTCTGGTCGACGCAGGACGTGGCGTCTGTCGTCGGGCCGGCCGAAAATCATAGATATAACCCTATGAACAGAGCAGCAAACTTTGCTTGATCTCTCTGGGTCGAGGATCTAGCGTGAGCCGAACCGAACGACGAGGAAGGAAGACGATGGCCGCGACAAACGGGGATGGAGCGAAGCCGAAGAAGGACCGGTGGGCCGCCGGCGTCACTCCGTACGCGGAGATGGGCTACTACGACGCCGACTACGAGCCCAAGGACAGCGACATCCTGGCGGCCTTCCGCGTCACGCCGCAGCCCGGTGTCGAACCACTCGAGGCCGCTGCCGCAGTCGCCGGCGAGTCGTCGACCGCGACGTGGACGGTGGTGTGGACCGATCGGCTGACCGACCACCGGCACTACCAGGCCAAGGCGTACTCGGTCGAGCCCGTGCCCGGCGCCGAGGACCAGTACATCGCAAGGATCGCCTACGACCTCGACCTGTTCGAGGAGGGGTCGATCGCGAACATGACGTCCTCGATCATCGGGAACGTCTTCGGCTTCAAGGCGCTGAAGGCGCTGCGGCTCGAGGACCTGCGCATTCCGCCGCACTACGTGAAGACCTTCCAGGGCCCGCCCCACGGCATCGTCATGGAGCGCGAGTACCTCGACAAGTTCGGCCGGCCCCTGCTCGGGGCCACCGTGAAGCCCAAGCTCGGGCTGTCCGCCAAGAACTACGGCCGGGTCGTGTTCGAGGCGCTCCGCGGCGGCCTCGACTTCACGAAGGACGACGAGAACATCAACTCGCAGCCGTTCATGCGCTGGCGCGACCGCTACCTCTATTCGATGGAGGGCGTCAACCGCGCCTCCGCCGAGACCGGCGAGATCAAGGGCCACTACCTCAACGTCACGGCGGCGACGATGGAGGAGATGTACGAGCGCGCCGAGTTCGCGAAAGAGCTCGGCAGCGTGATCGTGATGATGGACCTGACGGTCGGGTTCACCGCGATGCAGTCGATGTCCAAGTGGGCCCGCAACAACGGCGTGATCCTCCACCTGCATCGGGCCGGCCACTCCACCTATACGCGCCAGAAGTCGCACGGCGTCTCGTTCCGGGTGCTCGCCAAGTGGTGCCGGCTGCTGGGCGTGGACCACGTCCACGCCGGCACGGTGGTCGGCAAGCTCGAGGGCGATCCGAGGAACACGAAGGGCTACTACGACACGTTGCGCGAGAACTTCATCCCGGAGAACCCGGAGCACGGCATCTACTTCGACCAGGAGTGGGCGTCGATGCCCGGCGTCATGCCGGTCGCCTCGGGCGGCATCCATGCCGGCCAGATGCACCAGCTGCTCGGCTACCTCGGCGAGGACGTGGTGCTCCAGTTCGGCGGCGGGACGATCGGCCACCCGATGGGAATCGGCGCCGGCGCGACCGCGAACCGCGTTGCCGTCGAGGCGATCATCCAGGCGCGCAACGAGGGCAGGGACTACTTCCAGGAGGGGCCGGACATCCTGGCCAGGGCCGCGAAGGGCTGCCCCGAGCTGAACGCCGCCCTCGACGTGTGGAAGGACATCACCTTCGAGTTCGAGTCAACCGACACGCCCGACTTCGCGGTCACGCCGACGGTCGGCTGAGCGACCCAGAGGAGACGCAACGATGAGGATCACACAGGGCACCTTCTCCTTCCTGCCGGACCTCACCGACGAGGAGGTAGAGAGCCAGGTGCAGTACGCGCTGAAAAACGGCTGGTCGATCTCCGTCGAGTACACGGACGACCCGCATCCCCGCAACTCCTACTGGGAGATGTGGAACCTGCCGCTGTTCGACCTGGCGCCCGACGACGCCCACCTCGCGATGCGAGAGGTCGCCGCCTGCCGCGAGCGCTTCCCGGACCACTACATCAAGCTGATCGCCTACGACGCGCGCTACGGCCGGCAGACGACCGCGCTGAGCTTCATCGTCAACCGGCCGTCGAGCGAGCCGGGGTTCCGGCTCGAGCGAGCGGACAGGCACGACCGCACCATCGCCTACCGGGTGCACCCCTACGCGACGGACGTACCCGCCGGCCGGCGGTACCGGGGCAACGGGGCGGAGGGCTGACGTCGTGGCAGAGCGCGGATTCAGCGTCGTGCCGCGGGCCCCGGGCGAGCCGCGCACGGCTTCGCGAGCGGCGCCCGCAGGCCAGCCCAGGATCCAGCTTGGGCCGGCCGAAACCGCGGACCTCGCCGCGGATCCGCACACGGTCGCGCGGCGGACAGGACTCGACACGGTGCTGGACCAGGTCGACCGCGAGCTCGTCGGGCTGGCTCCGGTGAAGACCCGGATTCGCGAGATCGCGGCGCTGCTGGTCATGGATCGCCTGCGCGCCGAGCACGGGCTCGCGTCCGAGCGCCCGTCGCTGCATATGTGCTTCACCGGCAACCCGGGCACGGGGAAGACCACGGTGGCGCGTCGCATGGCCGAGATCCTCCACCGGCTCGGGTACGTCGAGCGGGGTCACCTGGTCTCTGTCACGCGCGAGGACCTCGTCGGCCAGTACGTCGGCCACACCGCGCCCAAGACCAGGGAGGCGCTGAAGAAGGCCTATGGTGGCGTGCTCTTCATCGACGAGGCCTACTACCTGCACCGATCCGAGAACGAGCGCGACTACGGCCAGGAGGCGATCGAGATCCTGCTCCAGGCGATGGAGAACGAGCGCGACAAGCTCGTGGTGATCCTGGCCGGCTACAAGGACCGGATGGACGACTTCTTCGGCTCGAATCCAGGCATGCAGTCGCGCGTCGCCCACCACATCGACTTCCCGGACTTCAGCGTCGACGAGCTGATGCGGATCGGCGAGCTGATGCTCGAGCAGCGGGCGTATCGCTTTTCCCCTGAGGCGCGGCAGGTGTTCCGCGACTACATCGAGCGCCGGCAGCGGAGGCCGCGCTTCGCGCACGGCCGCAGCATCCGCAACGCCATCGACCGGGCGCGCCTGCGCCAGGCGAGCCGGCTGTTCGAGTCCGAGACGGCGCTCGGGCGCGACGAGCTGATGACGATCGAGGCGGAGGACCTGCTGAAGAGCAGCGTCTTCGCCCGCAGGGACGACTAAAGGAGCAAGAGCCGTGCCCCGGCCCACCATACTCGGCGTCGTCGGAGACTCGGCGGCGGGCAAGACGACCCTCACCCGCGGCCTCGTCCGCATCCTGGGCGAGGACAAGGTCACCCACGTCTGCACGGACGACTACCACCGCTACGACCGCAAGCAGCGCGCCGAGCGGAACATCACACCGCTCGATCCCGAGTGCAACTACGTGGACGTGATGGGCCAGGACCTCGGCCACCTGCGGGCCGGGAAGGCGATCCTGAAGCCCGTCTACCGTCACGCCGACGGCACCTTCGGTCCGCCGGTGTACATCGCCCCCAAGAACTTCACGGTCATCGAGGGACTGCTGGGCTACCACACACCGGAGATGCGCGACATCTACGACGTGCGGGTCTTCCTCGCCCCGCCTGAGGATCTGAGGCGGAAGTGGAAGGTCGACCGCGACTGCTCGCGTCGCGGCTACACGACCGACCAGGTGCTCGCCGAGCTCGACCGGCGCGAGCCCGACTCGGCCGCGTACATACGCCCACAGGAGCGCTATGCCGACCTCGTGGTGTCCTTCATGCCAAGCGACGCGGGCGACCCGGAGCAGCTCGACGCGAACCTGGTGCTCCGGGAGGGTCTGCCACATCCCGACCTGTCACCGTTCGTCGGCAACGGCGGGAAGGGGATCACGCTGCTCGAGCGCGGAGCCGATCGCCACATGCGCATCCCCGGCGACATCGACCGGGATCGGGCGGCCGAGCTGGAGGAGGCGATCTGGGACCGCATGCACTTCGCCACGCACCTGCGCTCCCAGCGTCTGGGCGAGTTCACGATCGCGACCGAGCTCCACCGGTCGGACTCACTCGCGCTCGTCCAGCTGCTGATCCTCTACCACGTGGTGACGGCGCGCGCCGCGATCGCCCTCGGCGGTACCGGGACGCGCGCCGACGGTCGCACCACGGGCACCCCGGCGACGGCGCAGACGGCATGAGGCCGGAAGCCATCGCTCCGGCCCCGCCCCCGCCGGCGGGCGAACGACTCGACCGGCTCTGCATCGACACCATCCGCACGCTCACGATGGACGCGGTTCAGGAGGCGAACTCGGGCCACCCCGGCATGCCGATGGCGATGGCGCCCGCCGCCTACCTGCTCTTCACGCGCTACCTCAGGCACAACCCAAACGACCCGGCCTGGCCGGACCGCGACCGCTTCGTGCTCTCCGCCGGACACGGATCGATGCTGCTGTACGGCGTCCTGCACCTGTGCGGCTACGACGTGTCGCTGGACGAGATCAAGCGCTTCAGGCAGTGGGGATCGCTGACGCCCGGGCATCCGGAGCGCATCCTCGGCGGCCACGCGACCCCGGGCGTCGAGACCACCACCGGACCGCTCGGCCAGGGATTCGCAAACGGCGTGGGGATGGCCATGGCCGAACGCTTTCTCCGGGAGCGCTACGGCGCGGAGGTCATGGACCACCGCGTGTTCGCGATCTGCTCGGACGGCGACCTGATGGAGGGGGTCGCCTCGGAGTCGGCCTCGCTCGCCGGGCACCTGGGCCTCGGCCGCATCGTCTACATCTACGACGACAACCACATCTCGATCGACGGCGACACGGCGCTCTCGTTCGACACGGAGGACGTCGACGCGCGCTTTCGCTCCTACGGCTGGCACGTAGAGGCCGTCGAGGACCCCAATGACCTCGTCTCGCTTGCACGCGTGCTCGAGGCCGGGATCGCCGAGGAGGAGCGCCCGTCGCTCATCCGCGTGCGCTCCACGATCGCCTGGCCGGCGCCGAACGCGCGCGGCACCGCCGCGGCTCACGGCGCCCCACTCGGCGAGGACGAGGTCCGCGCGACGAAGGAGGCGCTCGGCTGGGACCCTGACCGCGACTTCCACGTGCCCGAGGAGGTGTACGAGGCGTTCCGATCCTGCGTCGCGCGTGGAGACGAGCTCCAGCGGGAGTGGCAGCGGCGGCTGACGCGGTGGCGCGCGCAAGACCCCGCCCGAGCCGCCGAGTGGGAGCGCGCCTGGCAGGGCCGACCCGCGGAGGGCCTCGCCGAGGCGCTTCCCTCGTTCGACCCGGCCGAAGCCGGCGCCCTCGCAACCCGTGCGGCCGGCAGCGCCGTGATGCAGGCCTTCGCGCCTTACGTGCCCACCATGCTGGGAGGCTCCGCGGATCTGGCCGAGTCAACCAAGACCGATTTCAAGGGCGAGCCGAGCTTCGGACGCGAACGGGCCGGCCGGAACGTGCACTTCGGCGTGCGAGAGCACGCGATGGGCGGGGTCGTCAACGGCATGGCGCTGCACGGCGGGATCGTCAAGCCGTATGGCTCGACGTTCCTGATCTTCTCCGACTACATGCGTCCGGCGATCCGGCTCTCCGCGCTCATGCGGCTACCCGTGGTGTGGGTCTTCTCGCACGACTCGGTCGGACTCGGCGAGGACGGGCCGACCCACCAGCCCGTCGAGCACTACGCGACGCTGCGGGCGATCCCGGGCCTGACGGTCATCCGGCCCGCCGACGCCGCCGAGACCGCCGAGGCGTGGCGGGTCGCACTCGAGGGCTGCGACGGTCCGGTGTGTCTCCTCCTCACCCGCCAGGCGGTGCCCGTGCTCGACCGACCGCCGCTGGCCGCGGCGAGCGGGGTCGGGCGTGGCGCCTACGTGATCTCTGATGCTCCCGGGCGGCCCGATGCGGTCATCGCCGCGACAGGGTCTGAGGTCGCGCTCGCGCTGCGAGCGCAGCAGGAGCTGAGCTCGGAGGGGATCGCCGCTCGCGTCGTGTCGATGCCGTCGTGGGAGCTGCTCGACGCCCAGCCGGACGGTTACCGCAGCTCGCTCTTCGCGCCGGACGTGCCCGTGGTCGCGGTGGAGGCAGGTGTCGCACTCGGATGGGAGCGCTTCGCGGAGCGCACGGTGGCCGTCGATCGGTTCGGCGCTTCCGCGCCGGGGCCGGAGGTGCTCCGCCGCCTTGGCCTCACGAGCGGGGCCGTTACGACAGCGGTACGCGCGGTCGTCGCGCGCCGCGCCCCTTAGGCTTCGCTCGTCTCGGCGACCCACGACTGCTCGACGAGCCGCTTGGCTGCTGCGCTCGTGACGAACTCCAGGAACTCCGGGACGGGTTCGCGGAGCGGACCGGTGCTCGGCCACAGCGCGTACCACTGCCGCTTGGGTAGCGGCTCGCGCAGCGAGATGGTGTCCAGCAACCCGTTCTTCAGCTCGAGGGCCGTGGCCGCTCGTGACTGAAGCGATACGCCCAGTCCGGCGCGGGCCGCCTGCTTGATCGCCCCGTTGGAGCCCAGGGTGAGCAGTGGTGGCGTGAGCTCGTGGCGGGCCAGGAACTCCTCCGTCATCCCCCTGGTTCCCGACCCGGGCTCCCGGAGAAGCCAAGGGCGGCCGCCCAGCTCCTCCACCGGCACCGAACGGCGGCGCGCGAGCGGGTCGCTGGGCGCGGTTATCAGGAGGATCGGGTTGTCGAGGAAGGCCTCGCCGGCGAGCTGGCCATCGGCGGGCGGCCGCCCGCCGATCGCGACGTCCGCCCGGTGGCTCGCGACCTCGCGAAAGACCCGCTCGCGGTTGCCAACGTCAAGCGTCAGCGTCAGCTCCGGACGGCGGGCCGAGAACTCCTGCACGAGTTGGGGGACGATGTGCTCGGCGGCGGTGGTGACTGCCGCGATGCGGAGCTCGCGGGCGGCGGCACCGGCCGCCTCGCGCGCAGCGCGGCCGCCCTGGTCGAGCAGGCCGATTACGTGCGCCGCAAACGGGGCGAACGCCTTGCCGGCGGGGCTCAGCTCGACGCTGCGGCCCAGCCTCGCCGTCAGCTCGACGCCGAGCTCCTTGGAGAGCGCGGACACGGCGGCCGAGACCGACGGCTGGGTGACGTAGAGCTCATCGGCTGCCGCGGTCACCGACCCCGTCTCGGCAACCGCGAGGAAGCCCCGCAGCTGGGTTAGAGTGATAGCCATTCACCTAACTATACAGTCGGAGTACTAGAGAAAAAGCTTTGAATGTGAGCCGCGTCGGCGCGTTCTGCGGAGTTAGAAGAACAGAGCTTGTCGGCGAAGAGGCCTCGGTCTCAGGATGCAAGGGCGCGTTGATCGTGATCACGTCACACAGCCCCACCATCTCAGTGACGTCGGTGTGGTAGGTCACCCCCAGCTCCTCCTCGACCTCGTTCGCGAGGAGGTGGCGGTCGGTGTCGTGCAGCCCAACCTCCGGACGACCGCGGAAGGCGCGGTCGCCCCGAAGTTCAGCGCCCTTGACTGCCCCCGCGCGAGGAGTAGCGTCAGCGAGGAAGGAAAGGAGGGCCATGCCGCAGTTCAGCGAGAACATCGACATCGCGCGGCCGCCCGAGGACGTCTGGCGGGCGATCGGCACGCCGGAGCGCTGGTTTGAGGGCTACCTCGAGACCCGTACCCGCTCGGCGGACTACCCGGGGCCCGACACGCGCGACGACCACCTCTACCGCACGCGTCGGAGGGAGGAGGTAGATGCGCGAGTGACCCGCTCGGAGGAGCCGAGCGTGCTCGAGGAGGACCAGGAGGGGAAGACCTTCTCCAGGCACGTGCGCTACAGCCTGAGCCCCTCTCCTGTGGGAACGTCGCTGCGGGTGGAGGACGACGTGAGGTTCAAAGGTCTCGGCAAGCTGGCCGCACCGATCGCCTCGCGCGACATCAAGCAGCGCTGGGAGACCTCGCTCGCACGGCTGAAGGCCACAGCCGAGGGCGGACAGGAGTCGCCGACTCCCCCACGGCCGGTCCTGCTCGTGCACGCCATGGGCCCGTCTTCGTTGCGGGTTACACGCTGCGGCGCGCCTCGCAGGCCGGCGCCAAGCCGGACCCGGTCACGGAGGCCCGGCTGGAGGTGGAGCGCGTCGCGGAGCGACGCAGGCGCGGAAGCGTCCGCGGAACCGGGAGGTGTTCACCTGAGGTGTCGC
>JBKGUS010000282.1:0-5898 GCA_046462295.1 Thermoleophilaceae bacterium
CAGCGAGCTGGCCGTCCCGGGCAGCAACGTACGGATGCTCGAGAAGGCGCCGGGACTGGGCGCGGACGTGGTGATGCTCGACCTGGAGGACGCGGTCGCCCCGGACGACAAGGAGCAGGCCCGGATCAACCTCGTCGACGCGCTGCGGGAGCAGGACTGGTCGCGCTGCTCGGTGTCGGCGCGGATCAACGGGCTCGACACGCACTGGTGCTACCGCGACATCGTCGACGTGGTGGAGCAAGCGGGCCGCGAGCTCGACACCATCGTGATCCCCAAGGTGAGCGGCGCCGGCGACGTGCACTTGGTGGCGACGCTCCTGACTCAGATCGAGGAGGCGATGGGCATCGAGCGCCCGATCGGCCTCGCCGTGCTGATCGAGACCGCGATCGGCATGGTCAACGTGGACGAGATCGCGCAGGCCTGCCCCGAGCGGATGGAGGCGATGATCTTCGGCGTCGCGGACTACGCGGCGTCGATCCAAAGCCACACGGCGTCGATCGGCGGGGTGGACGAGAACTACTCGGTGCTGACCGACCCGAACGGAAGCGAGCCACGCGACCGGCACTGGGGCGACCAGTGGCACTACCCGCTCGCGCGCATCGCGGTCACGTGCCGTGCCCACGGGCTGAGGCCGATCGACGGCCCCTACGGCGACTTCACCGACCCGGAGGGCTACATCGCCGCGGCGCGCCGCTCGGCCGTGCTCGGTTACGAGGGCAAGTGGGCGATCCACCCGTCGCAGATCGCGCTGGCCAACGAGGTCTTCACGCCGGCGCCGCGCTTGGTGGAGCGCACGCGCCGGATCGTCGACGCGATGCGCACGGCCGCCACCGAGGGCAAGGGCGCGGTTTCGCTCGACGGCCGCCTGATCGATGCGGCGTCGATCCGGATGGCGGAGAACCTGCTCGCCAAGCTCGAGCAGATCGAGGCGCGCCAGACGCTCGACGTCGTGAAGCCGGCCGCGACCGCCTAGTTCAGGGCGGGCCCATGGTCCGCAGAAGATTTACGATCGCCGCCATGTCGGGACTCGAAGAACAGCCGCTGGCGGCGTTCCTGCGCGATGTGGCGGCGGCGACGCCCGCGCCGGGAGGAGGGTCGTCGGCGGCAGTGACGCTGGCGTTGGGGGCCGCGCTGGTGGAGATGTCGGCGTCGCTCGCTCAGGATTCCGCGCCGGCCGCGCGTGCCGCGGCGCTGCGCGCCGAGGCGCTCGAGCTGGCCGAGGCAGAGCGGTCGTCATATGCGCCGGTGCTGGAGGCGATGCGGCTGCCGCGCGAGGACCCGTCCCGTGCGGCGCGGGTCAGTGAGGCGCTGCTCGAAGCGAGCCGGACGCCGCTGGCGATAGCGGAGCGGGCCGCAGAGGTGGCTGAGCTGGGGGCGGCGGTAGCGGCTGGAAGCAGTCCGAGCGTGCGCGGCGACGCCGTGACCGGGGTGGTGCTGGCCGAGGCCGCATGCGCGGCTTCCGCCGGGCTGGTCGAGATCAACCTGGCGCGACAGACCTCGGCGCCGGAGCTCGGGCGGGCCAGAGAAGCCGCCAGCAGGGCCTCAGGGGGCAGGGCCCAGGCACAGGGCTCTGACTGACCGGCACCGGCAGGAGCCTGCGGCGGGCGTGCGAATCCCACACCATGCTGTCCGCGCTGCTGATGCTCCGGCGCGTGTCCAAGGCCTTCGGCTACGCGGTCCGCGAGGAGGAGTTCCTCAACGTGTTCGGCGCGGGCCTCCTCCTCGTCGACCACTCCGACCAGCAAGGGCCGGCCGCTACCTGAACGCCGGAACGAGGATCGGCGCCGCCGGGGCGGCGCTCGCGCCCCCGAGCGTGGCGGGGTGGAGGCCGCGGAGCGAAGAGCTGAGAAGGAGCTCGTCGGCGGCGCCGGCGCGCTCGAGCGTGATGGGCTCCTCGAGCGCGGTGCGGCCTTCGGGGGGATCGGCGAGCAGGCGCGCGCGCACCGTGCCGGGAAGCAGACGGCCGTCGAGGGGCGGGGTGACGAGCGTCGTCCCTTCGCGGATCCACAGGTTGGCGTGCGCGGCCTCGAGGACCTCGCCGTCGAGGTCGACAAGCAACGGCACCGCTCCGAGGCGGCGCTCGAGCTCGTCGAGCAGACGCCGATCGAGCCACTTGTGATCGCCGAGGCCGCCGGGGAGAAGGGCGGGGGCGAGCCGGATGCGTGCCGAAGCAGGCGGCGCCATTGCGTGGGCCTCGACCTCGAAGGCGACCTCACGCGGTGTTACCGGCGTGGCAAGCAGGCGAAGCCGTCCAAGGCGAAGCGGGGCGGCGGCGTCGACCGCGGAGCGCTCGAGACCGTCCGGCAGCGCTCTGCCGTAGAGGCGGTCGACGCTGTCGCGGAGCCGCTCGAGATGTGCGGGGAGGTCGAGCACCGCGCCGTCGCGCACGAGCATCGTCGAGAAGACGCCGCAAGCCGGATCGGGCCGCGAGGCCTCACCGGCCAGGGCGAAGACGCGCCCGCTCATTCTGCGGTTGGAGACCGGCTGCAAGCCCTCCAGCCGCCCGCCTGCCGCCTCCAGCACCGGGCGCGCCTTCACCAGGCATTCCTCGAGCTCCGCCTCCGGATCCGAGTCGGCCACGATTCCGCCGCCGGCGCCCAGCCAGATGCGGTGGCCGCTCGTCTCGAGCGTCCTGATCGCCACGTTCAGCTCCAGCCCGGCCAGCGGGCTCGCGTACCCGATCGCTCCCGTGTAGGCCTCGCGCGCCGTCGCCTCGAGCTCGGCGATCACCCGCATCGTCTGGATCTTCGGCGCACCGGTCACCGAGCCGGGCGGGAAGGTCGCCCGCAGCAGGTCGGCGTCGCCCACTTCGGGCCGGAGCGTGCCCGCGACCGTCGAGACGAGGTGCCACACGCCCGGGGCGGGCCTCGGCTCGGCGAGCGCGTCCACCGACACCGACCCGTACTCGCACACGCGGCCCAGGTCGTTCCGCATCAGGTCCACGATCATCACGTTCTCGGCACGGTCTTTCGGCGATGCGGCGAGCGTTTCGGGGCGCTCGAGCCGCGGCGCGGTGCCCTTGATCGGCTCGGTGATAACGCGCCTGCCGCGCCGCCGGAGGAAGAGCTCGGGAGACAGGCTGCAAACGGCGCCCCAGGGCCCGGCGACCATCGCCGCGTGACGCGGCTCGAGCGTGCGCGCGGCCCGGGCGAAGAGGTCGACGGGCTCGCCCGACCAGCGCCCCTCGAGCCGGAGGCAGAGGTTGGCCTGGAAGATCTCACCGGCGGCGATGCGCTCGCGGCACTCGGCGACGGCCGCGACGTGGCCGGTGGCGGCCGGTGCGACCGCCGCGAAGGCGCCGACCCGAACGGGCCGCTCGCGGACACCGGTCGCGAGCCGCTCCGTGAGGACCGCGAGGCGCTTCCGAAGTGCGGCGTCGCGCTCGTCGCTCCATAGCGCCTCGAACCACCAGCGCCCGGAGGAGTCGAGCCGCAGCAGGTGGTCGTAGAAGCCGAGCGCGAAGCGGGGGAGCGGCGCCGGGCGCGGCGGAGACGGGGGAACGGGTTCGAGGGTGGCGCCGAGCGAGTAGCCGAGGTAGCCGAACCAGCCGCCGCCGACCGCTTCGCCCCGCGCCCCACCGACCGCCTCGCCCAAAGCCGGCTCGCCGGCCGCCTCGGCGTCCACCTCCGGCTGCACGTCGAGCAACCCGAACGGATCGTCCTCGGGCGAAGCCACCGCCAGCGGCTCCGAGCCCACCAGCGCCCCGCCGCCCGCCCAGTTGCCCGCCAGCGCGAACGGGTGCGCGTCGTCCCGGACCAGCAGCGCCCCCTCCGCCGCCTCCGGCCCGCCTTCGAGCGGGACCCGGACCAGGCGGGCGCGGGCGGGGACGTTCACTCTGGCCAGGAGGCGTCGCCGGTCGTGGCGCCGCGCATGACCTTCAGCCCCAGCAGCGCGCACTTCCGGCGCGTGGGGGAGATCTCGATTCCGAGCTGTTCGATCACCCACTCGGCGTCCAGCCCCGGCACCTCGGACACCGGCATACCGATCAGCTCCTCCGACGAGATCGACGCCGCGGCCTGAGAGATCGCGCAGCCCTGGCCGTGGAAGCGCAGGTCCTTCACGCGCCCATCCTCGACCACGATGTGGACCCCCAGCTCGTCGCCGCAGAGCGGGTTGTGGTCGTGCCACTCGAGGTCGTGCGGATCGAGCTCGCCGAAGTTCCGCGGGTTCTTGTAGTGCTCGAGGATGTAGTCCCGGTAGAGCGCGTCCATCAGACCGTCAGAGCTCGAACACCTCGCGCGCCTTGCCGAGCGCGTCCACCAGGCGGTCGACGTCCTCGCGCCGGTTGTACACGTGGAACGAAGCCCGGGCCGTCGCGCCCACGCCGAGGCAGCGCATCAGCGGCTGCGCGCAGTGGTGGCCGGCGCGCACGCAGACCGCCTCGCGATCGCACAGCTCGGCGATGTCGTGCGGGTGCATCCCCTCGATCGTGAACGGGATCGCCCCGCCGCGCCGGTCGACGCTCTCCGGCCCGTACAGCGTGATGCCCTCCACCGCAGGCAGTCGCTCGAGCGCGTACGCCGCCAGCTCCCGCTCGTGCTCCCGGATGCGGTCCATCCCGACCGACGCCAGATAGTCGATGGCCGCCCCCAGCCCGATCGCCTCGGCGATCGCGTTCGTGCCGGCCTCGAACTTCCAGGGCAGCTCGTTCCAGGTCGAGTGCTCGCGCTCCACCCGGGAGATCATGTGGCCGCCGCCCAGGAACGGGCGCATCTCCTTCAAGAGCTCGCGCCGCCCATGGAGCATGCCGGTCGCGGGGCCCAGGGCCTTGTGGCCGGTCCAGGCATAGAAGTCGGCGTCGATCGCGCCGAGGTCGACGGGCAGCTGGGGCACCGCCTGCGCGCCGTCCACAACGGTCACCGCGCCCGCGGCCCGCGCCCGGCGGGCGATCTCGTCGACCGGATTGATCGTGCCGAGCACGTTCGACACGTGCGCGACCGCCACCACCTTCACCCGGCCGGAAGCCAGTACCGAGTCGAGCTCGTCGAGCGACAGCTCGCTGCCCTCCGACACCGACAGGTACCGCAGCCGCGCCCCCGTCTCCTCGCACAGGAGCTGCCAGGGCACGATGTTCGAGTGGTGCTCCATCTCCGTGATTAGCACCTCGTCACCCGCGCCGACGTTCGGGCGGCCCCAGGCGTACGCGACCAGGTTGATCGCCTCGGTGGCGTTGCGCGTGAAGATCGAGCAGTCGGATGGCCAGCCGAGGAACGCGGCGATCCGCTCGCGCGCGCCCTCGAACTGCTCCGTCGCCTCGCGGCCGAGCTCGTAGACGCCCCGGTGAACGGTCGCGTACGAGTACGAGTAGAAGCGCTCCATCGTCTCGATCACGTGGCGCGGCTTCTGCGAGCTCGCGGCGGAGTCGAGGTAGACCAGCGGGTGCCCGTTGATCTCTCGATCGAGCACCGGGAAGTCGGCGCGCAGGTCGACCAGCGGAGTGTGCGCGACGGCGCCCATCACGCCGCCTCCGCGCGCTCCCCGATGAACTCGCGCACCTGGTCCTCGGCGCCCTTCAGCTTCTCCGCCACGCGACGCCTCACGAGATCCTCGAGCCCCGGGTCCTCGAGCCGCTGCACGACCTCCTCGAAGTAACCCTCGACCAGCACCCGCACCGCCTCGGCGCGCGGGATGCCGCGGGTCATCATGTAGAAGATCTGCTCCGGGTCGAGCTCGCCGACGGTGCCGCCGTGCGAGGCCTTCACGTTGTCGACCTCGACGATCAGCGACGGGATGGCATCGCCCCTCGCCTTCGGCGACAGCAGCATCTGGTGGGTCTGCAGATAGGTGTCCACCTCAGGCGCCTTCGGGACGATGTGGATCAGCCCCTCGTACGACGCGCGCGACTCGCCGGTCAGCACGCCCTTCCAGACGGTGTCGCCCGTGGTGTGGCCGGCCTCG
>JBKGUS010000283.1:0-6154 GCA_046462295.1 Thermoleophilaceae bacterium
GCCCAGCGGGCGCTACCGCGGCAAGTATCAGTTCAGCGTCAGCACCTGGAGGCAGATGGGCGGCGAGGGCGACCCCGCCGAGGCCCCCGAGTGGCTACAGGACCGGATCGCGCTGAAGCTCTACCGGCGCGCGGGAACCTCTCCCTGGCCGAACTGCCCTTAGCAGTGGTCTAGGCGTTCGGCCGGGTCAGCGGGCTGCGGGCGAGCGCGCGGGGGCCGCTCGTCCCAGCCCGATGACCCCTGCCAGCGTCGCGGCGCAGACGAGGCCGAGAAGCCCGTAGGGGACCGCGTCCGAGGTCGCGTCAGCCAGCGCGCCACCGGCCCCGCTCCCAACCAGGTGCCCGGCCGCCCACGCCAGGTTGGAGATCGAGAACGCCAGGGCGAGGTCGAGACCGGCCTCCTCGGAGGCGTCCGAGAGCATCGCCATCGCCGGCGCCCAGAACCCGCCGAGCGCGGCGAAGGCGAACAGGACGGCCACCCCGAGCAGCGCGACTGTCCCGGGCAGCGGCAGCAGCACGGCCATCACCACCGCGCCCACCAGCCCGGCCCGGATCGGGAACATGCGCCCACGGCGGTCCGAGGCGCGCCCGGCCAGCGGGCTCAGGACCGCCTCGGCGGCGGCGGTGAGGAGGAAGATCGCGCCGATCGCGGTCCCGCTCGCGCCGAGGTCGTCGAGGCGGAGCGGCACCAGCACCTCGATCACGCCCGCGAACAGCGCGGGCAGGGTGAACAGCCAGAAGCCGGCCAGCACGGGGCGGCGGCGCATGGCGGCCCGGAGCACGCCGAGGCCGGGGCTCGGCTCCGGGGCCACGCCCGGCATCTGCCAGGCCCAGGCACCGAGCCCGGCAGCCACCAGGCCCACGCCGCTGAACACGATCTCGGGCCCCACCACGGTGGCCGCGCCGCCCAGCACCGGCCCGAAGAGGACGCCGACGATCGCCGCGGCGAGCGCCGCTCCGATCGTCTCGCCGCGACGCTCGGGCGGCGTCGCCGATACGAGCCAGGCCATCCCCGCCGCCCACATGAACGCGCCGCCGACGCCCTGGACGAAGCGCGCCGCGTCGAGCAGGACGATGTGGTTCGCGAACCCGAACACGAAGCTCGTCACGCCGAGCGTCGCGACGCCGCACAGGAGCGTGGGCTTAACGCCCCAGCGCGCCGCCAGCCAGCCGCCAGGGATCGAGCCCGCGAAGGTCCCGGCGGGATAGGCGGCGGTGAGCACGCCGGCGGCCGTCTTAGAGAGGTCGAGCTCGTCCGAGTAGTGCGGCAGCAGCGGTGCGACTGCGGCGAAGAACATCGTGTCCACGAGGACCACCGCCGCGACCAGGGGGAACAACCGCCGCATCCGAGCGACTCTACGCATGGCCGCCGAACAGGCACAATGCAGCCCCGATGACCACTCTGCGCGAGGAGCTCGACGACTGGCTGCGCATCCCGTCCGTCTCCACCGGCGGAGGCGACGCCGCGGCGCTGAGCCAGGCCTGCGACTGGGTCTGCGAGCGCATCGAGGCAGCGGGCGGCAGCGCCGCGGCGGTCACCGTCGACGGAGGCCATCCGATCGCGATCGGGGAGCTTCGCTCGAGGCGCCCGGAGGCCCCCACGGTGCTGTCCTACGGGCACTACGACGTGCAGGCTCCGGGGCCGTCCGAGGCGTGGCACAGCCCGCCGTTCGAGCCCACCGAGCGCGACGGGCGCCTGTACGCGCGCGGCGCGGCCGACGACAAGGGCAACTTCCTGCCGCTGCTGCACGTGGGCTGCGAGCTCGCTCGCGCCGGCGAGCTGCCGGTGAACGTGCGGTTCCTGGTGGAGGGGGAGGAGGAGGTCGGCAGCCGCTCGGTCCTGATGCGGCTCGGCCAGGGCGAGGACGAGGCCGACTGCGCGATCGTGTTCGACACGATCATGCTCGACGAGCGGACGCCCGCGATCACGACCGCCGCGCGCGGGCTCGTGTCCGCGAGGATCGAGGTGCGCACCGCCGCGCGCGACCTCCACTCGGGCTTCTACGGCGGTGCGGTGCTGAACGCCGCCCACGTGCTGCTCGCCATGATCGCCGAGGTGGCCCCCGACGCCGCCGGCCGCGCCCGGCCCGAGCTCGCCGCCGGCGTGGCGGCCGTCACCCCCGAGGAGCGCGAGGCGTGGGAGCGCCTACCGCCCGGAGCCGAGGCGATCGCCTCCATCGGGGCGGTCGAGGTCGCGCCCGGGCGGGACAGGAGTACTACGAGCGCACCGGCGCCGCCACGGCCGTGGAGGTCAACATGGTCGAGGTGGGCGAGCCGCGGACGATCGTGCCGGCGACCGCGCGGGCCCACGTGAGCGTGCGGCTGGCGCCGGGCCAGCGCGCGGAGCAGATCGGGGCGGAGCTCGAGCGCCTGCTGCGCGCGGCCGCGCCCGAGGGGGCGCAGGTCTCGATCGAGATGGACCTCGCGGACCCGGCGCTGTTCGACCCCGCGCACCCGGCGCTGCAGCTCGCCGCGGGTGCCATGGAGCGCGCCTGCGGAACGCCGCCGGCGCTGGTGCGGCTGGGCGGCACGCTGCCGCTCCTCGCGGTCCTGGCGGAGCGCGGCATGCCCGCGATCGTGAGCGGGTTCGCGCTTCCAGACGACGCCTTCCACGCCCCCAACGAGAGCTTCCGGCTGGAGAGCCTGCGCCTCGGCGAGGCGGTTGCGCGCGAGCTTTATCGAACGCTGTCCGAGTTGCCGGCCGCCTGACTCAAGCAGCCGCCCGCCGCCGCCGATGGCAAGAGGGGATGACCCGGCCTGGGGCAGAGCGACAGCGTGCCGATCTCTCCGTCATGGAGCCGATCGCGGCTGCCCTGCCGGTCGCGTCGGCGCTCGACGCCCGCTTCCTCACGCTCGCCGCCACGCTCAGCGACCTCGTCTCCCTGCACGAGCCGGGCCGCGGCTGCGTGTACGCCTCGGCGGCGGCGCGCTCTCTCCTCGGCGCCGACCCCGCCGACCTGATCGGCCGCAACTGGGCCGAGCTCGTGCCGCAGGAGGACACCAACCCGTTCACCGGCAACAGGCCCGCCCAGGTCAGCCACCGGCTGCTGCGGCCCTATGGACCGCCGCTCGTCGCCGAGACCGGCGTGACCCCCGTCGAGGAGAGCGGCGCGGTCGTGCAGCTCCTGTGCGTCACGCGCGGCTTCGACACGGGCAGCTGGGAGCTGCCCGACACGCTGCGTGACCGCCTCACCGGCCTGCCCTGCCGCGACGTGCTCGCGGACCGGCTCAGCTCGCTGCTCGCCTACGGCCAGATCCCGGTCGCCGCGATCGTGATCGACCTCGACCACTTGGCCGCGGTCGCCACCCGCTTCGGCCGCGACTCGAGCGACCGCGTGCTCGCCGAGACCGCCAGCCGCGTGCAGGCGGCGCTGCGTCCCACCGACGTGCTCGGCCGCCTCGAGGCGGAGCGCCTGTGCGCGCTCTGCCTCGGCGTCGGCGACTCCCAGTCGGCGCTCCGGATCGCGGAGCGCATCCGCTCGGTGGTGGCGCGACCGCTGCCCTTCGAGCCTGTGATCGCCACGGCCAGCGTGGGCGCGGCGCTGACGGCGCCGGGCGGCGACCCCGAAGCGCTCCTGCGCCGCGCCAGCCGGGCCGCCCAGGCCGTGAAGCGCCAGGGCGGCAACGCGGCCTTCCTGGACGGGATCTAGCCGCGCGGCCGCAGGCGCAGGTGGTGGATCTGGGCCCGCGCCGCCCGCGGGCTCACGCTGCTCCGCAGCTCCCAGCGCTCCTTGGCCCGCTCGAGAAAGCGCTCCGCCGGCCGCCGGCTCGGGTCCGCGATCAGCACCTCGCCGCTCCGGTCCACGAGGCGGGGCAGCAGCTCCAGCAGCAGGTCAACGTTGCGGGGCTCGTAGAGGACGTCCGAGGCGAGCACCCAGCGCCATGGCGCCCGCTTCACGATCGCCTCCGGAGCGCCCCATGTCACCACCGCAGTCTCGACCTGCACGCCGTTGCGGCGCGCGTTCTCCTCGGTGGCCCGGATCGCGTCGGGCGACCAGTCGGTCGCGAGCACGCGCCCGCCGGCCAGCGCGGCGGCGATGCTCGGCAGTCCCAGGCCGCAGCCCAGCTCGAGCACCGCTGCCCCCCGCAGCGAGCGGCGCGACACGTCGTGCGCGAGCGCAACGCCGCTCGACCACAGCTCGGCCCAGTAGGGCAGGAACTCCTCGTGCTCGAACTGCTCCTCCGAGAGCAGCGCTTCGGCGTCGCGCGGCCGGGTGAGCGCGACCTCGCCGACCGGAAGCGGGATCAGCTCCTCGACCGAGTCGATCATCAGGTCCGGCCGGCCGCCTCGGCCTCGCGCTCGGCGGCCTCGAGCTGGCGCTCGACAAGGTCGAGGCCGGAGCTCCAGAAGCCCGGATCAGCCAGGTCGACGCCGACGATGCGGCCGAGCTCCTCGGGGGGACGGGAGCCGCCCGCCCGCAGCAGCTCGAGGTAGGAGTCGACGAAACCGTCGCCCCCCTCCTCGTAGCGGCGGTAGACCGACAGGGCGAGGAGGTTCCCGTATGCGTACGCGTACACGTAGCCGGGGGCGTCGACGAAGTGCGGGATGTACGACCACCAGATGCCGTAGTCGTCGTGCAGCTCGACGGCATCGCCGAGCAGGTCGGCCTGCGTCTCGAGCCAGAGCTCGGCGAAGCGGTCCGCGGCCAGCTCGCCGTGCTGGCGCCGGGCGGTGTGGATCCCGTGCTCGAAGCGGTTCATCGCGACCTGGCGGAAGATCGCGGCCACGGCGCCGTCCAGCGACCCGGCCAGCAGCGAGAGCCGCTCGTTCGCGTCCGGCGCCCGCTCCAGCAGCCGCTCCAGCACGATCGTCTCACCGAAGATCGACGCGGTCTCGGCCATCGTCAGCGGCGTCGTGAACTGGAAGATGCCCTGCGGGCGGGCGAGCGAGGCGTGCACCCCGTGGCCCAGCTCGTGCGCCATCACGAGCACGTCGTAGGGGCGGGAGGTGTAGTTGAGCATCACGTACGGGTGCTGCGAGGGGACCGTGTACGAGCAGAACGCGCCGCCGCGCTTGCCCGGCCGCGGCGGCCCGTCGATGTAGCCGTTCTCGAAGAACGCGCCGGCCGCGGCGCCGAGCTCGGGGGAGAAGCCGGTGTAGCAGTCGAGCACGATCTCGCGCGCCTCGTCGTAGGCGATGCGCTCCTCGGTGTCGCTCACCGGCGCCATCCGGTCCCAGTACGCGAGCCTGTCGAGGCCGAGCAGCCGGGCCTTGAGGCGATACCAGCGCCGCGCCAGCTCGTAGCGGCCAACGACCGCCTCGATGAGCGCCTCCACGGACTCGTCGCTCGCCTCGTTGGCGAGGTTGCGGGAGGCGAGCCAGTGCGGGTAGTCGCGCAGGCGGTCCTTCGTGGCCTTGTCGGCGAGCAGCGTGTTGAAGACATACGCGCGCGTCCGCACGTCCGGGCGGAGCGCCTCGGTCACCGCTCCGGCGGCCGTCTCGCGCGTCGAGCGGTCCGGGTGCTGGAGGCGGCTCAGCGCCTCCTCGAGCGAGGCGCGCTCCTCGAGGTCGGGCAGCGCCACGTCGAGCGACGAGATCTGCTCGGTGAAGAGACGCCGGAACGCGGAGGAGCCCGTCACGTCCAGCTCGGTGACGACCCGCTCCTCCGGCTCGCTCAGCTGGTGCGGCCGGTAGCGGCGGAGCGTGCGCAGGTGATGGCGGCAGAAGGCGAGGCTGCCGGACTCGAGCAGCTTCTCGGCGTGGTCGTCCGGGAGCTTGTTCCACTCGAGCTCGAAGAAGAGCAGCTGCGTCTCGATCGCCGCGCCCAGCTCGCGCGCCTTCTGCACGAGGGCGCCGCGGGCAGGGTCCGTCGTGTCGAGCGTGAAGTCGAGCATGGCGTACGAGCCCGCCCGGCCGCCGATGTCGTGGATCTCGGCCAGCTCGCGCATGGCGTCGGCGAGCGCCTCTGCGTCGAGCTCTCCGAGCCGCCCGCGGTGGCGCTCGGCGAAGGCGGCGGCGCGGTCGCGTGCCTCGGTCAGGAGCTGCTCGACGCCGTCGGCGCCCTGGCCGTCGACGAGCGGCTCGAGGTCCCAGGCGGCGGATTCGAGGGCGGTGTCGGTCGCGGTGCTCATTGCAGCGAGGTTAGTGTGCGCCGCCGTGGAGCCCGCGAGCGCCCTCGAGGAGGCCCCGCCCGGCCCGGGGCCAGGCCGGGCGG
>JBKGUS010000284.1:0-4693 GCA_046462295.1 Thermoleophilaceae bacterium
TCCGGGCACTGCCCGCACGCGCGAGATCCCGTGCGCGTCAACCTCCTGCTGCGCGACTTCGCCGCTCCCCGGCCCGCGCCGCCGCGATGGACGCGGGGGCGCCGCCGCGCGAAGCGCGCGCTCTACCTGTCCTCCCCGATCGGGTTGGGCCACGCCAGGCGCGACATCGCCATCGCGCGCGAGTTGCGCCGGCTGCAGCCCGACCTCGAGATCGAGTGGCTCGCTCAGCACCCTGTGACCGCTGCGCTCGGCGCGGCCGGCGAGACTGTTCATCCCGCCAGCCGCGAGCTCGCGAACGAATCGCGCCACATCGAGTCCGAGTCCGCCGAGCACGACCTGCACTGCTTCCAGGCCTGGCGGCGCATGGACGAGATCCTCGTCGCCAACTACATGGTCTTCCACGACCTCGTCAACGAGCGGGACTACGACCTGTGGATCGCGGACGAGGGATGGGAGATCGACTACTACCTGCACGAGAACCCCGAGCACAAGCGCGCCGCATACGTCTGGCTGACGGATTTCGTCGGCTGGATCCCGATGCCCGCCGGCGGCGAGCACGAGGAGTTCCTCACCGCCGACTACAACGCCGAGATGATCGAGCACATCGATCGCTTCCCGCGCGTCCGGGACCGCGCGATCTTCGTGGGCAATCCCGAGGACATAGTCCCGGACAGCTTCGGCCCCGACCTGCCCGCGATCGCCGACTGGACCGGGCAGCACTTCGACTTCGCCGGCTACGTCACCGGGTTCGATCCGGCCGAGCTCGGCGACCGCGAGCGGCTGCGCGCCGAGCTCGGCTACCGGCCGGCCGAGCAGGTGTGCATCGTGACCGTCGGCGGATCGGGGGTCGGCCGCTCGCTCCTCGAGCGGGTGATGGCCGCGTTCCCCGAGGCCAAGCGGAACGTCCCGGAGCTGCGCATGATCGTCGTCGCCGGACCCCGGATCGACCCGGCCTCGCTGCCGCAGCACGACGGCCTCGAGGTTCGCGCCTACGTGCCGGACCTCTACCGCCACCTGGCGGCCTGCGACCTCGCCGTCGTGCAGGGAGGGCTGACCACCTCGATGGAGCTGACCGCGAACCGCCGCCCGTTCCTCTACTTCCCGCTGCGCCACCACTTCGAGCAGAACACCCATGTCCGCCACCGGCTCGACCGCTACCGGGCCGGCCGGCGCATGGACTTCGAGACGTCGACACCCGAGACGATCGCGCAGGCGATCGCCGAGGAGATCGGCCGCGACGTCGACTACCGGCCGGTCGAAACCGACGGCGCTGCCATCGCCGCCGCACGGATCGCCGAGCTGTTGTGATGCCGCAGCGGCGCGATACTTGTCCCGCTCATGCAGGCGGGCATCCAGCTGGTGCGCGAGATCGTCGAGGCACTGAACCGAGGTGACGTCGAGGCGATGCTGGCGCGCATGCACCCAGACTTCGAGTGGAGGCCGCTCGAGTCGAGCCCTGTCGCCGGGGGTGTGTACCGCGGCCACGAGCAGGTGCGGCGCTACGTCGAGGACTGGCTCGGCACGTTCGACAACCTGCGGCTCGAGCTGGAGGAGCCGTCGGAGGTCGCCGGTCGAGTGATCGCGGTCGTGCATGGCCACGCCCGCGGCCGGGCGAGCGGGCTGCAACTCGACACACGCTTCTGCCAGGTCTGGACCGTCCGCGACGGAGCGGCGGTCGGGATGGAGGAGTACGCCACTCGGGAGCTGGCACTCGCCGAAGTGCATTCGTGGTAGATCCGTCCGAGTCACCCCTCATCATACGAACACGTGTTCGCTTAGGGAGGGAGGACGAAATGACCTGCAACGAGGACTTCGCGGAACTCTCGACGGAGGGGTTGGAGCGCGAGATTGCCGAGCTCGGCGGCCACATCAACGCGGCCACCGTGTCTCAGCTGGAGACGATCGTGCGCGCCTAGCCGCGGCGTCCTCGAAGTGGAGCTCGGGGATGGATCGGAGGAGCATCGCCGTCGCTTCGTTCGTTGCGAGCACGACGAGAACGGGGCGCTGGTGATCCACGCGCGGCTTCCGGCTGAGGAAGGAGCGTTGGTGCTGACGGCGCTCGAAGCCTCGCGGGAGGCGCTGCGCGCCTCGCGCGGAGCTCCCGGTCACGGGAGCGCTTCCGCGGAAACAACCCATATCGGGGACGCAGGACCCGGCGCAGCAGAGGAGGAGCAAGTGCTGGGCCCGGAGGCGGTCGAGCGGTGCACGCCCTCGAACGCGGATGCGCTGGTGCTCATGGCGCGTACCGCGATCCAGCATGGTCCGGCGGAGGGTGCCGGCGGGGAGCATCAGGTGGTGGTGCACGTCGACGCCGCAACCCTGGCGCATGACGACGAGGGCGCCTGCGAGCTGGAGCACGGGCCGCCGCTGGCGCCGGAGACGGCGAGGCGGCTCGGATGCGACGCCAGCGTGGTGCGCATCCTCGAACGCGACGGCCGCCCGCTGTCGATCGGGCGGAAGACGCGAACCCTGTCGCCGGCGCTCAAGAGAGCGCTACGGAGCCGTGACAGAACCTGCCGCTTCCCTGGCTGCGGCCAGCACCGGTTCCTGCACGCCCACCACATCCAGCACTGGGCACAGGGCGGCCGCACCGACCTCGCGAACCTGATTCAGCTCTGCAGTCACCACCACCGTTTGGTGCACGAGGGCGGGTACGCCGTGGAGCGACGCGGGGGCGGACGCGTCCGCTTCCGCAGGCCGGACGGCCGGGCGGTCCCTGCAGCGCCGAGCGCGCCAGAGGGCGTGGCCGCCGCGGTGCCGCGCCTCAACGGAACGGCCGGCGTGACGGTCGACGACACGACATGCGTGCCGTGCGTCCACAGCGAGCGAATGCACCTGCCCTGGATCGTGGACGGGCTGGCCGAAGCGGACCCGCGGCTGCGGGCTCTGGACGCCACATCGAGGAGCGTCCGCGAGCCCGAGGCCGGGAGCGGCGAACGCCCTGCAACCGCCATGCAGGCGGCTTGACGCCCGGATCTGCATCTCCGTGTAAGGCCCGGGCGGAGTTCCATAAGACGCGGCACTGCGGGACGTGCCGACCCCCGCAAGGTGGTCGGCACGCACCGCCGGAGCACTCGCCGATCAGGCCGGCGGCGTACTCCCGAGCCCGAGCCGCGCAAGTATGCGCTGAAGGTCGACTTGCGACAGCCCGCCGGCCAAGTCGCCGATCCCGAGCTGCGTCAGCAGATTCTGGACCTGCGCGTCGGTCAGGCTCACGCCGAGCGCTTGCAGCAGCGATTGGAGCTGAGCAATCGACGTGATGTTTCCACCGCCGGCGAGCGAGCAGAGCAGGTCGCCGAGCAATCCGTGCCCCGGCTCGCCGGTGATCCTCACCCGCACCGGGTCACTCCTCGTCCGCCCGTAGAGGTCTACGACCAGCCCGAGCAGATCGAGATGCAGCGGCCCGAGGACCAAGTTGAGGATCTGGCACGTGCCCCGATGCGTCGCCACCCGCACCGGAGCGCCGGCGCGCGTGGCGATCGGCGCGTCGTCGAGCTCCCGGTTCAGCCGCGCGACCGCGGCCCGCGGGAAGCGAACCTCGGCGTTGGCAAGCGCGCAGAAGAGACGGCCGAGCACTCCGCCGCGCCGACGCGCCGTCACGTCGAGCGAGATGTGCGAGGTATCGACGCGGACGCCGAGCAGCGCCAGGTGCACGGGCGCGAGCCGCAGAGCAAGGATGTTGCAGCGCCCGTTCCGTTGCTGCTGGCTGACTCGGAACCGGGCCCGCGCCGTGTCGCGGATCAGGGTCCCACCGGCCTTGAGCTTGCCGACGACCACGCCGTTTGCGACGACCCCGCCACCCGCCGCGCGGACACTGGTGATCTTCGTCGCCATCGTGAGCTTCCCAACCGGCTTCGCCTTTTCGGCTGCCGAAGCCGGTGTGGCTGCTGCCAAGGCGACCGCGATCACGGCCGCAAGCAGTGTGAGATCCCTTCTCATCACAGTCCTTTCTGCCTCGCCTCCCAGTGGGAGTGCGGGTGCCCGTCGCGGAGCGGCGCAAACACGGGAAGTGCTCAGGGGCCCGGGTAACACGGGCATGCCCTCCCGGTACCGTCCAGTCCCCATGAAGGTCCAGCTCCCCGACGGCACGGAGCTCGAGCTCCCCGACGGCGCCAGTGGTGCCGACGCCGCCCGCGCCATCGGGGAGGGCCTCGCGCGGGCCGCGGTCGGGATTGAGGTCGACGGCGAGCTGCGCGACCTGTCCGCGCCGCTCGGCGAGGGCGACCGGATCAACATCGTCACGGGCCGGGACGAGCGCGCCCTCTGGCTCCTCCGCCACGACGCCGCCCACGTCCTCGCCACCGCCGTCATGGAGCTCTACCCCGGCGTGAAGATCTCCATCGGCCCCCCGATCGAGGACGGCTTCTACTACGACTTTGACTTCCCCGACGGCACCAAGCTCACCGAGGACGACTTCGAGCGCGTCGAGCAGAGGATGCGCGACCACGTCAAGGCGGGCGAGACGTTCGAGCGCAGCGACGTCCCGGCGAGCGAGGCCATTCAGCGGTTCCGGAATGAGGGCCAGGACTACAAGGTCGAGCTCATCGACGACCTGGTGGCGAGCCAAGGCATCGACACCGTCTCGCTCTACACGAACGGGCCCTTCACCGACCTCTGCCGCGGGCCGCACGCACCGTCGACGAAGCGCATCAAGGCGTTCAAGCTCCAGTCCGTCGCGGGCGCCTACTGGCGG
>JBKGUS010000285.1:0-4658 GCA_046462295.1 Thermoleophilaceae bacterium
CCGGCAAACGCGCAGGCGGCGCCTGCACCGGCCCGGCCCGCGCCGGCGCCCGCGGGCGGCGGCCTGGGCAGCGAGTTCGCGCCCTGAGCCCGTGGCGAGCGGGTGCGAGTGCCGCTTCTCACCGGGGCCCGAGGCGGGTAAGGTATGACATCGTATGTCTCGGCCGCTGAAGCCTGAGCAGGTCGTGCAGGACCTGGAGCGGCGCATCCTCAGCGGCGAGCTCCGCGCCGGGGAGCGCTTGCCGACCGAGGGAGAGCTGGGGGCCGAGCTGGGCGTGAGCCGGACGGTGGTGCGTGACGCGGTGCGCACACTCTCGACCCGCCGTCTCGTCCGGGTCCGTCACGGCTTCGGGATGGAGGTCGCCGCCCCCTCCGCTCTGCCCATTGCTCACGCGCTGGCCGACCTCCTGATCCGCTCCGACGTCACGGTGGGAGACGTCCTCGACGCCCGCGAGGCGCTCGATCGCCACCTCGCGCCGCTCGCCGCACGCTCCGCGACGGAGGAGGACGTGGCGCGCATGACGGACGACTTCGAGCGCTTCGCCGCGGCCGCCGACGCAGGCGACGCCGCCGTCGCGCAGGACAGCCACCTGGAGATCCACCTCGGCTTCGTCAGGGCGATGCACCTGCCCGCGCTCGAGCTCATGCTGCGACCGATGGCCGAGGTCATCCTGCTGAGCTCGGTCCGTCCGTCCCCCGACCCCGCGCGTTGGGAGGTGGACTCCCACCGCCCGCTCGTGGAGGCGCTTCGCGCACGCGACGAGGTCGCGCTTGGGGAGGCGGTGGATCACCACTTCTCGGTGCTGCGCGGCGGCGCCTACGATCGCTTCCGAGCCACGCGCTTCCGCGAGCTGCTGGACCATCAGGAGTTTGCCCTGCTTCGGGGAATCCTGACCAGTCGCGCCGCGGCGACAGAGGCGAGCCTGTGAGCCAGCAGCATCTCTGGCACCCCTTCGCCGACATGGCGCAAGTCGCCGGGCAAGAGGTCGCGCTCGTCTCCGGGCAGGGGTGCTGGGTCACCGATGAGCAGGGGCGCCGCTACCTCGACGCCAGCGCGAGCCTCTGGTACTGCAACGTCGGCCACGGCCGCGTCGAGCTCGCGGAGGCGGCGGCCGCGCAGATGCGACGCATCGCCGGATACCACACGTTCGACGTCTTCACGAATCCGCCGGCGCGCGAGCTGGCGCGGCGGCTGGCCGAGAGCTCGCCGACCGGTCCGGGCAGCGCCGCCTTCTTCAGCAGCGGGGGCTCGGAGGCAGTCGACACGGCGGCGAAGCTGGCACGCCGCTACTGGGAGGTCCGCGGGCAACCCGAGCGACGCATGCTGGTGGCGCGCGAGGGCGCGTACCACGGGATGGCGGCCTTCGGCACGAGCCTCGCAGGCATCGTGCCCAACCGCGACGGGTGGGGGCCGCTCGTACGCGAGGTGGTGCATGTCGACGCCGACGATCCGGACGCCCTGAGCGAGGTCCTGGAGCGTCATCCCGGAGAGGTGGGGGGCTTCATCGGCGAGCCCGTGCGCGGGGCCGGGGGCATCTATCCCCCGCCGCCGGACTACTGGGAACGCGTCCAGACCCTGTGCCGCGAGCACGACGTCCTACTGATCGTCGACGAGGTCGTGACGGGGTTCGGCCGGCTCGGAACCGACTTCGGCTGCACGCGCTTCGGAATCGTGCCCGACCTCGTCTGCGTCGCCAAGGGCGTCTCGTCGGGCTACGCCCCGCTGGGCGCCGTCCTAGCCGGGGCGCGCGTCCGGGACGCGCTGTGGAGCCCCGGGCTGGGGGCGCTGAGGCATGGATACACCTACTCGGGGCATCCGACGGCCTGCGCCGTGGGCCTGGCGAACCTCGACATACTGGAGCGCGAGCGCCTCCCCGAGCGGGTGCGCGACCTGGAGCCGGTGCTGAGCGAGCGGCTCGGTCCACTCGCGGAGCATCCGCTCGTGGACGAGGTTCGGACGGTCGGGTTGCTCGCGGGCGTCGAGCTGAGCGCGAGCGCCCGCGCGGCCGCACCCGACCTCACCGAGCGCGTCACGCGCCGCGCCCGCGAGCACGGAGTGCTGGTCCGGAATCTCGTCGGGCACACGCTGCAGATCTCCCCGCCCTTCGTAATCACCCCCGAGGAGCTGGCGCACCTGGCCGACGTGCTGCGGACGTCCCTGGACGACGTGGCGGGCGAGGCCGGTGAGCCGACCCACGCAGCGCGGGCGAGATGAGGCGGCTGGAGGGCAAGGTCGCGATCGTCACCGGCGCCAGCGCGGGAATCGGCAGCGCCGTCGCCCATCGCCTCGTCGCGGAGGGCGCGCGCGTGGTCGGCGTGGGACGCCGCGCAGACGCGGGGACCACGCTGGTCGACGCGCTCGGAGGCCGGGAACATGCCCGCTTCGTGTCCGGCAGCGTCGCCGAGGCCGAGACGGTGCGGGAAACCGTGCACGCCGCGCGCGACTGGGGCGGTCCCCAGGTCCTCGTCAACAACGCCGGCCTCGACCACATCGGCTCTGTGCTCCACACCCCGGTAGACGATGTGCGCGAGCTGTTCGAGACGAACTTCTTCGGGGCGCTGCGCATGCTTCAGGCCGCAGGACGGGCAATGGCCGACCGCGGCGGAGGGAGCATCATCAACGTGACGTCCAGGCTGGCGTCCATCGGCGTGCCCACGATGGCGCTCTACGGCGCATCCAAGGGCGCGCTGCTCGCGCTGACGCGCGGCGCGGCCGTCGAGCTCGCCCCGCTTGGCATCCGGGTGAACGCCGTCGCGCCCGGGCAGACCCGCACGCCGCTGACCGAAGCGTGGCTGGCGGAGCATGCCGGAGAGGCGGCCGAGGCCGCGGTAGCCGGGATTCCGCAGCGCCGCTTCGGAGAGCCGGAGGAGGTGGCCGCCGCCGTCGCCTTCCTCGCCGCCGGCGAGTCCGCCCACATCACCGGGGCCTCGATCCCGGTGGACGGGGGCTTCACCGCGGCGTGACGGCTGAGCTCGCGCGGCTGACGGCGGCGGACCTGGGTGCGCGCTTCCGAAGCGGCGAGCTGTCTCCGCTGGACGCGACACAGGCCAGCCTCGAGGCCATCGAGCGCCACGACGGTCGGGTGCACGCGTTCTGCCTGACCGATTCCGAGCGCGCGCTGGCGGCCGCCCGGGCAAGCGAGGAGCGCTGGGTTCGGGGCGAGCCGCGCGGGCCGCTCGACGGCGTCCCGGTCGGCGTGAAGGACGTGTTCCTCACGCGCGGCTGGGCGACGCGGCGCGGCTTCCCCGCCGAACCGCCCGGCGCACCCGACGAGGACGCGCCGGTGGTGGCCGCACTGCGCCGCCACGGCGCCGTGATGGTCGGCAAGACCACGACGCCGCAGCTCGGTTGGAAGGCGGTCACCGACGCGCCCGAGGCTCCGCCCACCCGCAACCCGTGGCAACCGACCCGGACCGCCGGGGGTTCGAGCGGAGGCAGCGGCGCCGCGGTGGCGCTCGGGATGGTGCCGCTCGCCGTCGGCACCGACGGTGGCGGCTCGATTCGGATCCCCGCCGCGTTCTGCGGCATCGTCGGGCTCAAGCCGACCTTCGCGCGCGTGCCGCAGTGGCCGCCGAGCCCGTTCGGGCTGCTCTCGCACGCCGGCCCCATGACGCGGACGGTCACCGACACGGCGCTGCTGCTGGACGCGCTCTCCGACCCGGACCCGCGCGAGTGGGCCGCCCTGCCGCCCACCGACGGACGCTACGCGGACGCCGTCCACGGCGGAGTCGACGGACTCCGGGTCGCGTTCGTCCCCGGCCTCGGGTCCGCGCCGATCGACCCGCAGGTCGCGGCCGCGGTCTCTGCGGCGGCCTCGGCGCTGGCCACACTGGGCGCCCGGGTCGAGCAGGTCGAGCCGCCGTTTGCCGACCCCCGGGACGCCTTCGACGTCCTCTGGGGCGCCGGCGCCGCCGCAGCCGTGGCCGGGCTGCCGCCGGGCCTGCGCGACCGGCTCGACCCCGGCCTGGCGGCGCTCGCCGAGCGCGTGAGCGGACTCTCCGCCGCCGGCCTGCTCCAGGCGGAGGCCGAGCGAGCGCGGCTCGGTACCGCCATGGGCAGGTTCCACGCCGAGTGGGACCTGCTGGTGACCCCCGCACTGCCGATCGCCGCATTCGCGGTCGGCCGCGACGTGCCGGAGGGGTGGCCCGATCCGCACTGGCCAGACTGGACCCCGTTCACCTATCCGTTCAACCTCACGCAGCAGCCGGCGATCAGCGTGCCGTGCGGGTTCACGTCCGAGGGGCTGCCGATTGGCCTGCAGATCGTCGGCCCGCGCCACGGCGAGGGACTCGTGCTGCGCGCCGCACGCGCCTACGAGCAGAGCCACCCGCAGACCACGCTGGTCCCCGACAACGGAGGTTCCGTATGAACAGCGAGACGACCCGGCGCGTCGAGATCCGGCTCGAGCGGCGCGACGCGACCTGCGTGGCGCGCCTGCTCGACGAGCAGGCACCGCGGACCTGCGGGAGCGCCTCCCAGAGCGCCGCGCAGGTCCGCGGTGCCTGCTCGTCGAGCAGGCGCGCCACGCAGGTCACGTCGCGCCGGTCGAGGCGGATCTCGACGCGCCGGCTCGTCTCGCTGTTCATACGGAACCTCCGGTGTCGGGGACCAGTGTGGTCTGGGGGTAGCTCTCCTCGTAGGCGCGCGCGGCGCGCAGC
>JBKGUS010000286.1:0-9995 GCA_046462295.1 Thermoleophilaceae bacterium
GGGCGTCTCGGCGGCCGGCGACGTGAGCGCCCAGATGCAGCAGGTGGCGGGAGCGATCTCGGCCGGGTCGCTGGCGGCCGCGGGCGTCGTACAGAGCTTGATGGCCGAGGATCACGGTCTGGAGGCCCCGCCGGTACCCGCGGGCCGGGCGGCGTAGTCGCCGCGCGCGGCGCACCCTTTGAGCCGGACCGCCCGAACGGCTGCCGCAGTAGAAAGGCCCCGCGTTCGCGGGGCCTTCCCGTAGCCGGCCTGTAAGCCGGATCCTGTCTCGAGCAACCATCTGTCTCGCCCGGTCGCGGTCCGCGACCGTGCCGGACGGGGCTCTCGCCCTGCGGCCTACCTGGAGCTCGGCGGGCAGCGTCGACGCTCCTGCTTGGCCTTGCACCGGGTGGGGTTTGCCTGGCCGCCGCGTTGCCGCGACGCCGGTGCGCTCTTACCGCACCATTTCACCCTTGCCGGCACCGAGGCTCACGTGAGGCCCCGGCGCTTAGGCGGTTTGTTTCTGTGGCACTGTCCCGCGGGTTTCCCCGGGTCGGTTCCCCGACCACCTTGCCCTGCGGTGTCCGGACTTTCCTCGAGGGGCCGGTTGTCTCCCCGACCTCCCCGCGGCTGCTCGGCCGGCAGGTTCCAGTGTAGGGCGCAGCCGGCCGCTCGGCCACGTGCACGTGGCCGTGGCCCGGCGTCTCTAGGACAGCGTGGAGCCGCAGCCGGAGCAGCGCGCAGCGCCGTCCTCGGCGTGCAGCCGGGCGCGGCACACTGGGCACTCGGCCGCCTCGCCCGCCTGCGCGGAGCGCAGCGTGCGCTCCAGGAGCTCCTCGAGCGTGATCCCGCGGCCGCCCGCCGGCCGAAGCCGGCGCGCCTCGCCGAACGGCGACGGTGGGGATTCGAGCAGAGCCGTGGTCATGTCACCCTCCTGCACAGGCCGACCACGCGCCCCAGCACCTGGGCCTCGCGGGTGCGGATCGGGTCCATCGTCTCGTTCTCCGGCTGCAGGCGCACGTGGTCGTTCTCGCGGAAGAAGCGCTTGACCGTCGCCTCCTCCCCCACGAGCGCCACGACGATCTCGCCGTCGCCGGCGGTCTCCTGGCGGCGGACGATCACGAAGTCGCCCTCGAGGATCCCGGCGTCCTTCATGGAGTCGCCCTTCACGCGCAGCACGAACTCGCCGTCGTCGCCGCCCGCGATGCCCGGCACCGGGACGTACTCCTCGATGTTCTCGTCCGCAAGCACGGGCTGGCCCGCCGCCACCTGGCCCACGACCGGCAGGCCCGCGGGCGCGACGACCTCCCTGGCCTTGTCCTTCAGCACCTCGATCGCGCGCGGCTTGGTGGGGTCGCGCCGCAGCAGCCCGTGCTTCTCGAGGTTGGTGAGATGTGCGTGGACGGTTGACGACGAGGTGAGCCCGATGGCCTTGCCGATGTCTCGGACGGTCGGCGGGTAGCCGTGTTCGCCGACGTACTTCTTGACGAAGTCGAAGATCTCCTGCTGACGCTTGGTGAGGTTCAACTCGACCATCGAGACCTCCTCTGAGGGCCGGTCGTGTGGCTGGGATCCGAACATGTGTTCGCAGAGTACCCCGCCCGTCGGACGACATCAAGGGAAGGGCCGGCGCCAGCCCCGGAGGCCCGCCGATGCCGCTCTATACTCAGCGCTCCACGCGCCTGTGGCGGAATTGGTAGACGCGCAAGGTTGAGGGCCTTGTCCTGCGTAAGCGGGGTGGGAGTTCGAGTCTCCCTGGGCGCACTGAGCAGAGCCCTGCCGCGCAGGGCTTTTTGCGTTCCAGCCGTACGCATCGAGGTGAGTGGTGAGAGGAGAGACATGACTGTGAGCGCGCTCGGCAAGGCGTTCGGCGAGAGCGGGCGGGACACGGCGCTCCAGGCGGTCGCCGCCGCAATCCGCGAGCGGGGCGTCAGGCACGTGTACCTGCAGTACACGGCCGTGCCGGGACGCGTCATGGGGAAGGTGGTTCCGGCGGCGCACTTCGAGCGGATCGCGGCGAACGGGCTCCCGTGGACCTACCTGTCCGCCGGCGGCTTCACCCTGGACGTACACGGCAACGTGCTCGGGCCGAGTCCCGCCGCCTGCGCCGAGGGTCTCCTGGTGCCCGAGCTCGACACGTTCCGGGTCCTTCCCTGGGACACGGAGATTGGGCGCGTGTTCTGCGACCACTTCCACGACGCCGACGATCCGGAGCGTCCCGGCGCGGTGGCTCAGGGCGACTCGCGGGCGAACCTGAAGCGCCTGCACGCCGAGTTCGAGGCGGAGCTCGGGCTCGCGCTGCGGTCGGGTTGCGAGCCGGAGATGAGCTGGTTCCCCGACGCCGACTCGATCACCGCCTCGATCTCGAAGCTGCCGGCGCACGTCGGCACGCCGTACCACATAGGCCACATCGAGGAGATGCGGCCGATCCTCAAGCGCGTGACCCGCTATGGCCAGGAGATGGGGCTCGACATGATCCAGGCCGACTACGAGGACCCCGGCCAGGTCGAGATGAACTTCCTCTTCGGCCCCTGCGTCGAGACGGCCGACCGGCTACAGACCTTCCGGCAGATCTGCATGCAGGTCGCGAAGGAGTTCGGCGTGTTCGCGACCTTCATGCCGAAGCCGGTGCCGGGGATCATGGCGAACGGCTGCCACCACCACGTCAGCCTGTGGCGGGGCGACGAGCCGGCGTTCGCCAACCAGGGCGGGCGCAGCCTCAACGACGTCGGGCGCTGGGCAATCGGCGGGATCCTCGCGCACGCGCGCGGGATGACGGCGGTCGTCGCGCCGACCGTGAACTCCTACGCGCGCTACTGGGACGTGGGCCAGTTCGCGCCGAGCGTGCCCGTGTGGGGCTACGACCACCGGCAGTGCCTCGTGCGCGTCCTCGGTGCGCGCCTGGAGTTCCGCGCGCCAGACGCCTGCTGCAACCCCTACCTGACGCACGCGGTGCTGCTCGCCGCGATGCGCGACGGCATCGCCAACCGGACGGAGCCCGGTGAGCCGCACGATGTGGACGACTTCCCGCATCCGGAGGTGGCGCGCTTCCCGCTGCTCCCGCGGACGCTCGGCGAGGCGCTCGAAGCCTTGGAGCAGGACGAGGTGGTGCGGAGCGCGCTGCCCGGCGACCTCTACGACACGTTCGTGGCGATCAAGAGCGACGAGTGGCACCGTGCCTGCGGCGCGGTCACCGAGTGGGACCGCGAGACCTACCTGACCTACATCCCATGAGCGCCGGGCCGCTTCGCCTCGTCTGCATCGACGCCGACGCGATGCCGCTGTTCGGCAAGAGCCGCGGCGGCATCCGCCAGGGCTACGAGCCGGCGGCGGCGGCGCTCGTCGCCGAGACGCTCGGCCGGTCGCTCGAGTGGGTGTTCAAGCCGTGGGTCGAGATGGTCGAGGCCGTCGACGCTGGCGAGGGAGACGCGATCTGGTGCGGTCAGGGGATCACCGAGGAGCGCCTCCGGCAAGTCGACTTCACGCGTCCCTACGCCGTCTTCGACGAGTCGCTGCTCGTCCGCGACGGCTCCGGCATCGGCTCGCCCGAGCAGCTCGCGGGGAAGCGAATCGGCGCGATCGCCGGCAGCACGAACATGGCCCTCGCCGAGACCTTCGACGGGGCGGAGCTCGTCCCGTTCGGCGGCGAGAGCGACGACGTGTTCGGCGAGATGCTGGATGCGCTCCGTGCCGACGAGGTCGACGGCGTGGTGGACGACAACGTGGCGTTTCTCGCGCTTGCGGACGACCCGGACCTCCAGATCGCGTTCACGGTGCCGACTCGCAACGAATGGGGCGTCGCCGTGTCGAAGGCACGCCCGGAGATGCGCGAAGAGCTCGACCGCGCGCTCGCCGAGGTCATCCGCGACGGTCGCCTCGCGGCATGCTGGGAGAGCTGGCTGCCGGGGCTCGCCTACCCTTTCGATCGTCGCTGAGATGCCCTACTTCAACATCGCAGACCCCTCGTTCGTGATCGACTCCGACGAGGTCCTCAGCGCGCGCGAGGAAAGCTGGTACGTCCGCACGAACTACGGCCTCGCGGTCCTGCGCTACGACGAGGTGGCCGCCCTGCTCCGGGACCGCAGGCTCAAGCAGGGTAGCGCTGCCTGGCCCGCCCACCACGGCGTCGAAGGGCCGTTCGCGGAGTGGTGGTCGAAGGCGCTGCTGAACCTGGAGGGTGACGACCACGCGCGCCTCCGGCGCCTGTTGAACCCTGTCTTCGCACCCAAGGCGATCAGCGACATGGCCCCGCGCTTCCGGGCGCTCGGCAACGAGCTGATCGACGCCTTCGCCGGCGAGGGGCGCTGCGAGTTCATGAGCCAGTTCGCCGAGCCCTATGCGGCGCGGGTAATCGCCATTCTCCTGGGGATCCCCGAGACCGAGTGGAGGAAGATCGCCGAGTGGGGCAGCGACCTCGGGCTTTCGCTGTCGATCGCGATCCGCGAGGAGCTGCCGCGCATCGAGGCCGCGCTCGAGGGCCTCTACGGCTTCGCCGACGAGCTGATCGCGGACCGCCGCCGTGAACCGAAGGACGACTTCGTCACGCGACTCGTCCAAGCCGAGCAAGACGAGGACCGGCTGAGCCACGACGAGCTACGCGTGTCGCTCGTGCTCCTGATCTTCGGCGGACTGGACACCACCCGCAACCAGCTCGGGCTCGCCATGCAGACGTTCCTCGAGCAGCCGGACCAGTGGCGGCGCCTGGCGGAGCGGCCCGAGCTCGCAGAGGGAGCGGTCGAGGAGGTCATGCGCCTCAACCCCACGGTCACCTGGGTGACCCGCGAGGCGGTGGAGGACTTCACCTTCCAGGGGCTCGAGATTGCCGAGGGCACCACCATCCATCTCTTCTCACAGTCGGCGGGCTCCGATCCGCGCGTGTTCGAGAACCCCGGCTTCGATCCCGAGGCCGAGCGCCCGCGCCACTTCGGCTTCGGCGGCGGCCGCCATCACTGCATCGGCCACTTCGTGGCGCGCATGGACATGAGCGAGGCACTCAGGCTGCTCGCGCAGCGGCTGCGCGACCCGCATGTGGACGGCGAGGTCAAGTCGCTCCCGCGCAGCGGCAACACCGGCCCGATCGAGCTCCCGATCGCCTTCACTGCCGCGCCCCCCTGAGGGCCGTGCCTTGGGCGTCGCCGCTAGCGCGGCTCCCACTGCACCTTCACAAGCCCTTCCCTCACCGCCCAGAGCGCAGCCTGGGTGCGCGAACCCGACGGGTCGATTCGATCCCGTCGATCGGTGCCATCTGCAGATCCATGACGATCACGTCGGGAGGGCGCCCCTCCGCGTCCATTGACGCGACTGACCCACGACAGCGCTCGATCAAGAGCGCTTCTAGTAAGACTTCGACTTGCGCCCCGCCTTCGCACGCTTGCGCTCTTCCCGCCGCCTGAGCCATGGCTCCCAGATACCAGCGTCCGCGTCCCATCCGTGCTCGGAGCAAGAGATGACGAGTGACGAGGCGGCGCCGGTACGCGTCGAGCTGGCCTTGCGCCACCGGGATTTGGACGCGCTCGGGCATGTCAACCAGGCCGTCTACCACGAGCTCCTCGAGGAGGTGCGTGCGGCGTTCTTCCGCCACACGCTGCCGGACCTGCCCTTCACCGGCTACGTTCTCGTGCACGTCGAGCTCGACTATCGGCGCGAGGTCCGCATCGAGCACCGCTACCTGATCGGCGAGTGCCGCGTCGCCGAGCTGGGTCGCTCGCGCGTGGAGCTCGACAACCGCCTGCTGCTGCCCGACGGAGAGGCGGCCGTCGAGGGGCGGGCCGTACTCGTGGCCTGGGACGATCAAAGCCGCCGGTCACGGGAGCTCACGCAGCACGAGCGTGAGGCGCTGCTGTCAGCGGAGCCCGAGCGTCTCCGCCAGTAGGCCGCTCGCCGCCGAAACGGCGCGCAGCGTGGGCGCCTCGACACCCGTGAGGTCCGCCAGCTCGACGACGCTGTCGATGATCGCGGCGAGCTCCAGGGGCTTGCCCGCCTCGAGGTCCTGCAGCGTGGAAGGCTTGTGGTCGCCCACGTTCGCGGCGCCCTCCAACCGCCTTTCGATCGAGACCGAGGGCTCCGCCCCCACGGCATGCGCGATCTCCAGCGCCTCCTCCATCATGGATGCCACGAGCGCCCGTGTCGGTGCGTGCTCGCACATCGCCGCGAGCGTCGCGCGGGTCAGGGCGCTGAGCGGATTGAACGCAACGTTCCCCATCAGCTTGACCCAGATCTCGTCCCGAAGCCGCTCCTCCACCGGACACTTCAAGCCGCCCGCGATCATGGCCTCGCTGAACCGCCGGCAGCGCTCGGAGATGGAGCCGTCCGGCTCGCCGATCGAGAAGCGCGTGCCCTCCAGGTGCTCGACCACGCCCGGCTCGGCCAGCTCCGTGCCGGCGAAGACGACGCAGCCGATCGCGCGCTCAGGTGGGATCGCGCGCGACACCGTCCCGCCGGGGTCCACGGCCTCGATACGGCGGCCCTCGTACGGACCCTCGAGCTTGTGGAAGTACCACCAGGGGATGCCGTTCTGAGCCGCCACGACCGCGGTCTCCTCGTGCAGCAGCGGCTCGAGCAAGCGCCCGCAGCTCGCGTACGAGTTCGCCTTCAGCCCGAGAAACACGACGTCGACGGGCCCGATCTCATTCGGATCGTCGGTCGCCGGTGGATGAGCTTCGAAGTCGCCCCGGTCCGATCGCACGCGAACCCCGTCCCGCTGGAGCGCCTCGAGGTTGTCCCCGCGCGCGATCAGGTGCACGTCGGCTCCGCCGCGCGCCAGGGCCGCGCCGGCGTACGCTCCGATCGCGCCCGCACCGAGCACGGCGATCCTCATGCGAGCTAGCCGCCCCCCATCGGCATCGTGAGGATGACCGCCTCCGCGTCCACCGGAAGCTCCGTGACCGGCTCGTTGTCGTCGTCCTCTGCGCGCACGGCGACGTATCCCGCGTCGAGCTCCTCTCGCAGCAGTCGCCGGGCCTCGTCGACGGAGGCGTCGTCGTCGGGCGACCACTCCGCGACGCGTTCGTGACCGTCGAGAACTCTTCGCAACAGCACGCCCATCGCTTCTCCTCTGTCCGGGACCCGTTAGCGCGGTTGCGGCCGGGCGGACTTGCCTCCGCGCTCCAGCCCCAACACGCTCGTCACCGGCCCCAGCGCCACCTGTCCCAGCCCGCAGATCGATGTGAGACGCAAGGTCTCCTCGAGCTCGACGATGCTGTCGTCCACGGCATCGGCCCCCAGGCCCCGCTCGAGCAGGTCGGTCAGCATCTCGTGGGCCTTGTGGGAACCCACCCGGCAGGGAACGCACTTGCCGCAGGACTCGTTCCGGAAGAAGCGCAGGACGTTCGTGCCCGCCGCGAGCAGGTTGGTGCCCTCGGCGATTACCGTGAGCGCGCCGGAGCCGAGCATCGAGCCTGCCTCGGCAAGCGGCTCGAAATCAAGCGGCACGTCGAGGTCGTCCGGGCCGAGGAAGTTCGACGACGCGCCGCCCGGCTGGAAGGACAGCACCTCCCCACCGTCGCGAACGCCTCCGGCGAGCTCAATCAGCTCGCGTGCCGTGGTGCCCATCGGCACGCAGTAGACGTCCGGCCGCTCCACGTGACCGGAGACCGCGAAGAACTTGAGGCCGATTGCATCGCCGGCGCCCTGCTCCTTCCACCACTCGGCGCCGCGCTCGATGATGATCGGCAGGTGGGCGAAGGTCTCGACGGAGTTCATGAGCGTCGGCTTGCCCCACAGCCCGTACACGCCCGGGAACGGCGGCTTGTTGCGCGGCTCGCCGCGATGGCCCTCCATGCACTCGAGCAGCGCCGACTCCTCGCCGAGGATGTAGCCGCCCGGCGACGTGAAGATCTCGACGCGCAGCCTGCGGCCGGTGCCCAGCACGTCCGCCCCGATCAGGCCTTCCGACTCGAGCGCCTCGAGCTCCTCGCGCAGCACCGCTTCCTCCGGGCCGTACTCGTGGCGGATGAAGATCCAGCCCTCCTCACAGCCCGTGACGACCATGCCCAGCAGGAGGCCCTCGACGACCAGGTGCGGTTGCTCGGCCATGATCTGACGGTCCTTGAAGGTGCCGGGCTCGGACTCGTCGGCGTTGCAGATCGCGTAGTGCGGGGTGGCGTCCTGGGCGGCCACGAGCTCCCACTTGCGGCCCGTCGGGAAGCCGGCGCCGCCCATGCCGCGCAGGCCCGAGTCCGTCACTGCCGCCAGGACCTCGTCGTTCGTCAGCTCCCCGCCGAGCAGGCGGCGCAGCACGCGGTAGCGCTGGTCGTCCGCTGCGTAGGGGTCGTTCGGGAAGGTCCGGTCGGGCCGCATGGCGGCGGTGCGCGGCACCTCTCCGGAGCGGCCGGCCTCCACGAGCTCCTCGGCCTGCGCGAACGAGGCCGGCTGCTCGTCGACGGCGATGGCGGGAGCGGCGTCGCAGCGCCCGAGGCACGACACCTCGTGAAGCTCGACCTCCACTTCTGCGCCGTACCGGGCCCGAAGCTCGGCGATCCGCTGGTCCGAGGCGTGCAGCCAGCACGATAGGTCGTGGCAGACCGCGAGGTGCACCTTGCGCGGAGGCTCGGTCTTGAAGTGCGGGTAGAACGAGATCAGGCCCTCGATCTCGTAGAGCGGCCGCCGCACCTCCTGCGACAGCCGCACCAGCTCCTCGCGCGGCAGCCAGCCGTGCTCGCGCTGGATCGCGACGAGGGCGGGGATGAGGCTGGGGCCGGGGAACTTCCCGGCGCGGGCCTCGGTGCCCGGGGGACGCGGCTGGACGCGCAGGCCCACGCTGCCGTTCTCGCTCGTCATCAGACCCCCTCCCGCACCGTGGCCGAATCGTGTTTGACGGAGGTCCCGATCCGCTCGACCTTGACGGCGCAGAACTTGAACTCGGGGATCTTGGCCGTGGGATCGACCTCGTCGATCGTCAGCACGTTGGCGGCCGCCTCGCGGAAGTGGAACGGGAGGAAGCACGTCCCGGGGTTGTCACGGTGCGAGAGCAGCGCGCGCAGCTCGACGGACCCGCGCCGGCTGGTGAGACGCACGAAGTCGCCGGACGCGATGCCCATCCGCTTCGCGTCCTCCGGGTTGAGGTATACGTGCGCCTCGGGCTGGATCGCGTCCAGAGCGTAGGAGCGCCGCGTCATCGACCCGGTGTGCCAGTGCTCGAGCAGGCGGCCCGTGTTGAGCACGAAGGGGAACTCCTCGGTGGGCAGCTCCTTGGCCGGCAGCCACTCGGCGGGCACGAGGTGCGCCTTTCCGTCGTCGGTGCCGAAGCGCTCGTCGAACAGCACGACCGTCCCGTCCTGATGCTCCGGATCCGGGTTGGGGTACAGCTTGCCCATCGCGCCCAGGTTGTCGTACGACAGCCCGGCGTAGTTGGGCATCACCGACACGAGCTCGTCGAAGATCTCGCTCGCCGACTGGTAGTTCATCTCCAGCCCGATGCGATTCGAGATGTCCTGGACGATGTGCCAGTCGAGGCGCGCCTGGCCGGGCGGATCGAGGACCTTGCGGCCGATCTGCACACGCCGGTCGGTGTTCGTGTACGTGCCCTCCTTCTCCATGTAGGACGTGGCGGGGAGGATCACGTCGGCGAACTCCGCGGTCTCGGTGAGGAAGATGTCCTGCACGACGAGGAACTCCAGGGCGGCGAGCGCCTTGCGGACCTTGTTGATGTTCGGGTCCGACAGGAACGGGTTCTCGCCCATCATGTACATGCCGCGCACGCCGCCCTGCAGCGCCGAGGCGACGATCTCGGTGACGGTCAGCCCGCGGTCGGGGTCGAGCTCGCGGCCCCACCGATCCTGGAAGGTCTCGCGAGCCCCCCCCTGATCCACGGGCAGGTAGTCCGGGTACATCATCGGGATCAAGCCGGCGTCCGAAGCCCCCTGGACGTTGTTCTGGCCGCGGAGCGGGTGCAGGCCGGTGCCCGGCCGGCCCACCTGGCCGGTGATCGAGCACAGGGCGATCAGGCAGCGCGCGTTGTCCGTGCCGGTCGTGTGCTGCGAGATCCCCATGCCCCAGAAGACGACCGCGGTGTTCGC
>JBKGUS010000287.1:0-2706 GCA_046462295.1 Thermoleophilaceae bacterium
CTTGCGCGACACGGAGCACTCGCCCGACGGACCAGCGGGCTCCCGCGTGTGCCTCGTTGCGATAGCGCCTGTCCGCGTTGTTGGGCTCCTCGTCGCGCTGTTGCTGATCGTCCATAACGGAAACGGTCCACGCGTCATTCGGACAGCAGCGGAGGCGCTCGACGATGCCCGCTGGCACCGCCTCGCGCCGCCGGTGCCGGACGCGCGGGTCAACACGGCGCGCCGCCGGGCGCGCCCACAACCGCGCTACATCGCCTTGGCGACGCCGGACTGCATCTCCTGCGCATTCATTACAGGCGACAATGTGATCTTCGCGCCCAGGCCCTGGAACAACGGCTCTGCCGCCGGTGGGATCTCGCTCGAATCGTTCATCTCGAAGAAAATCAGCCCGGTTCGCATCCCGTCCTCGGCTGTGAAGTAGGCCGCCTCCGCCTTCAGCGCTTCGAGCGACGTGCCCATGATCTGCGGCAGGCTCCCGTCCTTGATCGCGTCGTTGCCCGATTCGGTCGGTATCTGCACCTTCATCATCATCCGCATGCTGACGCTCCCTCATGGTTGGGGCCCGACCGCGGCGAGAGGCAGATTCGAGCGAGCGCCAAGGCGCTGCGCACCGGCTCGCCGACGGAACGCGACCCGGACTGGCGGCGAGCGCCACAAGGCACCCACTACTAGGCGAACCTACGCCCGCCATGCAACGCGCGTCAAGTTGACGCGCCTTGACCCAAGCTCGTCCGGCGGTTCACCCGCCTCGCTTGCTTCCGATGCGACTCGATCCTGCGTCGGTCGTGGGGCGCAGTCGCGCACACGCTGCCGCCTTCGCCTGGCAGCGACGGTCTCGACCGTGAAGCGCGGAGTGTCGCAATGCGCGAGTGGCGATAACCGGCGCCAACTCGACCGCGGTACCGGCGTGCCGGTGCCGACCCACGGTCGGGGCGGACGTGTCGGCAGCCCGCCGGCGCCGTGAGAGCGCCGACGAGCACCCAGGCAGAGGATTGGGTTGCGGACAAGGCGGACCGTCTGGGATCCGTCAGGGCGCGATGTTGTGGTTGAGGTGGAAGACGTTGTCGGGGTCGTAGCGGCGCTTGACTTCTCGGAGCCGGTCGTAGTTGGGGCCGTAGGCGGCGCGGATGGCGTCGAAGCCCTGATCGTCGCCGAGGTAGTTGAGCCAGCGGCGGGTCTCCAGGTGGGGCTGCAGGTCGGCGAAGGTCTCGCGAGTCCAGCGGATGTTGGCGTCGGTGCCGGCCCGGTCGGTCCAGACGGTCGGGATGAGGAGGTTCCAGCCGGCCTCGCGGTGCGGGACGGCGGTCTCGTTCCGCCCCACACGGGTCACCGCGCCGTGGAAGTGCTCGAGCAGGATCGCCGACATCGGAGACGGGGCGGCGGCGAACCGCTCGACGGCTGTGTCGATCAGCGCGTCCGGCAGGCCATGGGTGAAGCTCGAGAGCCAGTAGTTGAGCGCGCCCTTGGGATACCCGGCGTCGAGCAGCGTGTTCATCACCGGGTAAGGGAGCGGGCCGACCTCAGTCATCAGCGGCGATCCGAAGGCCATGAACGGCGCCAGCTCGCGCACGGCCGCGTCCGGCTCGCCGGCGTGACAGACGACGAGGGCCGCGAGCTTTGCGCCGGAGCCGTCCGGTGCGTGCACCAGGCCGGCGAACACGGTCAGCTCGTCCGAGACGTCGGCCACCGCGTCGCGGTAGAAGCGAAGGAGTTCGGGGGCCGCCTCGAACGGGTGGGCGATCAGGCCACCGGTGACCATGCCGACCGGGTGCAGGCGGTACGTGAACGACGTGACGACGCCGAAGTTGCCGCCGCCGCCGCGCAGCGCCCAGAAAAGGTCCGAGTGCGAGCTCGCGTCGACCTCGAGCACCTCGCCGGCCGCGGTCACGAGCTCGACCGCGAGCAGGTTGTCCGCCGCGAGCCCGTGCTTGCCCATCAGCCAGCCGAGGCCGCCGCCGAGGGTCAGGCCGGCGATCCCGGTCGTCGAGATGACGCCCCCGGTCACGGCCAAGCCGTGCTCGCCGGTGGCGGTGTTCAACTCGGCCCAGCTCGCGCCTCCCTGCGCGACGGCCGTCGCGCTCGCGGGGTCGACGGCGACCTCCGTCATGTCGGCGAGGCTGATCATCACGCCGCCGTCCGTCACGGCGCGGCCGGCGACGTTGTGGCCGCCGCCCCGGACCGACACCTCGAGCCCCGCGCTTCGCGCGAACTCGAGCGCGGCGACCACGTCAGCGGTCGTGCGGCAGCGGACGATCAGCGCCGGGCGGCGGTCGACGAGACCGTTGTGGATGGCACGGGCCTCGTCGTAGCCCGCGTCGCGCGGGGAGACGACGAGCCCGGAGACCTGCCCCGCGAGCGCACCGACCCGGCCATCGTCCAGCGTCGTGCTCATGTGATCAAGTCCTTTCCGTTCGTGGTGCCGCCATCATCTCCGGATCGTCTGCCCGGCGCCAGTGCCGTCGCGGTGGCGTCGAAAGCAACGCGGCAGCCGGACGTCGGCCGCGGCGGTCGTCCGACACGCTGCTGCCTCCGCCTGGCAGGAGCCGCGCATGACTCGGGCTGCAGAGTGTCGCAATGCGCGACGAGGAGGAGCCCGGTGGTCTGCACTCCGCGCGCGAGATTTGTCCTCACGACTGCCGTTGGATGGGTGCCTCAGGTTCAAGGGGTGATGGTTCCACGCGAAGGATTCGTGCTGCCCAGTCGGGG
>JBKGUS010000288.1:0-6184 GCA_046462295.1 Thermoleophilaceae bacterium
GGCTCGGCGAGGCGACCGCGCGCGAGCTCGCCGCGCCCGGAGGCCCCTCCCGCGACCAGCGCGCCAATCCCGTTCAGCTCCATGGAGGCCGGCAGCGTACCTAGGCGGCCCTGAAGAGCGGCGAGGGGAACCGCGGCAGCACTCGAGTGCCGCCCAGCCACTCTGTCAGCCGGGCCGCCTCGTGCTCGACCGCCTGCAGCGCGTCCCCGCCCACGTCCTCCAGCATCTGTACGACCACGTCGCCGGCCTCGTCCTGGCGCCAGCCGCCGACCGTTCGCCCGTCCCACCAGATCGTGGGACCCGCGTTGCCGCTCGTGTCGAACAGCTGCTCCCTGTGCGGGCCGACGTACCAGTGGCGCTCGTACCAGCCCATCGTCGTAGGGTCCAGCGGCGGGAGCAGCGCGGCCCAGGGCGGGGCGGGCTCCGGGGGCTCGAGGTCGCCGGGCAGCAGATAGCCGGTCTGGCCGTCCAGGTCCACCTCGACCGCCTCGAGGTCCGCGAGCGCCTGGCGCACGGCGGCCACCGTGGAGCCCAGCCACCACTTGAGGTCGGCCGCGGTGCCCGGGCCGAAGGCACGCAGCCACCGCTCGACGAGGCCCGCCACGCCCTCCGCCTCAGGCGGAGCAACGAGCTCCTCGCCGAGCCAGTCCTCCATCAAGGCCCAGCGCGGACGGGATGTGAACCAGGGGCCGTCGTTGGATGCCCGCACGATCCGGCCCGCGGCGGACAGCACGGTCAGGACACGCGGGCCGATCGAGATCTTCCCGCCCCACGACTTGCCCTCGCCGTAGGCGAAGGAGCCCTCGAGCAGGGGGATCTCCCGGCGCAGCACCGTCGACCTGGCCTCCCGGCCGCCAGACAGCGCCAGGAGCACCTCCTGCGAGGCCTGGCCGAGCCAAGCCTCGCCGTCCGCGTGCAGGCCAGCCGCCTCGACGTCGCGGACGAGCCGGCGCCACTCCGCCCGGGCGACCCGGTCGCTGGCGCCCGCCTGCGCGTCGCCCATGGTGTCGCGCGGGAAGACGAACAGCGTCCGCCGCATGGCCAGGTGCTTGACGAGCGAACGCTCGCGGTAGAGGGCGCGGGCCATGTCGTCGACCGTCATCCCCTCGACGCGGGCCCAGGCGGACACGTAGATCGTGGCCGGATCGGTGCCGTGGAGGCACACGACGCTCCTTGCCGCGTCCACGACGTTGCCGGCGCCCTCGCCCGGTGCCAGCCGGTGCCGGCGCGCCAGGCGGGCCCGGCGCTCCTCGACCTCGATCGTCCGCATGAGGGAGGACACCTAGGCGGGGCCTGCCGCTCGAGCGAACGCCAGCCCGAACAGCGCCGATCCGTCGGTGAAGAAGTCGTCCAGCCGCAGGCCGGCGCCGCGCAGCTCGCGCTCCACCGCCTCGCGCGTGAACTTGGCGCTGATCTCGGTGCGGATCTCCTCGCCGTCCGCGAACGTGACCTCGAGGTCGGCCCCGTCGATGCGGACGCGCTGAGCGCCGTTCGCCCGGAGGCGCATCTCGATCCACGAGTTGGCCTCGTCGAAGAACGCGACGTGCTCGAAGGCCTCGGGGTCGAAATCCGCCTCGAGCCCGGCGTTGATCACCCGCAGCACGTTGCGGTTGAACTCGGCGGTGGCACCCTGGCTGTCGTTGTAGGCCGCCTCGAGCACGGCGCGGTCCTTCACCAGGTCCGTGCCGATCACGAGCCGGTCGTCCGGGCCCATCAGGTCGCGGATGCGCGCCAGGAACAGCGCCCGCTCATCTGGGTAGAGGTTGCCGATCGTTCCGCCCAGGAAGGCGAACAGGCGGCGCCTGCCGTCGGGCACCCGCTCCAGGTCGCGGCTGAAGTCGCCGACCACGCCGTGCACGCGGAGCCCCGGGTAGAGCTCGACCAGCTCGAGCGCGCAGCCCCGCACGACGGACTCGTCGACGTCGAACGGCACGTAGCGGCGCAGCGACCCCGCGCCCGCCATCGCGTACAGCAGCGCCCGCGTCTTGGAGGCGGTGCCGGAGCCGAGCTCCACGAGCTCCTCGGCACCGGTGCGCTCGACGATCGCCGGCGCGTGGCGGTTCAGGATCGAGCGCTCGCAGCGGGTCGGGTAGTACTCGGGCAGCGAGGTGATCTGGTCGAACAGCAGCGAGCCGCGCTCGTCGTAGAAGTACTTGGGCGGGAGCTCCTTGAGCGAGCGGGTCAGCCCGTCGCGGACGTCGTCGGCCAGCGTGTCGTGCACGTCGTGGCGCTCGATGACCACGTTCACGACACATCCTCCGCACATCGGAACCCGGCGAAGATCTGGCGCCGCTGGGGGTGGTCCCAGTTGCGGAAGGTCACGCGCGCCACGCGCGGGCGCGTGGCCCAGGAGGCGCCGCGCAGGACGCGGTAGCCGGAGCCGAAGAAGACCTCCGAGTACTCGCGGTAGGGGTAGGCCTCGAAGCCGGGGTAGCCGCCGAACTCGCTCGACGTCCACTCCCAGCAGTCCCCCACGAACGGGCCCGCGGGGCCGGGGCCGAAGCCGAACTGGTCGAGCGCGCCGCGCTCCGGCTCGGCCAGCGCCGCGGCGTGCTCCCACTCCGCCTCGCTCGGGAGGCGCGCGCCGCGCCAGCGGGCGTAGGCGTCGGCCTCGAACCAGGAGACGTGTATCACCGGCAGTTCGGCCTCGAGCTCCTCCGTGCGGTCGAAGCGGCGCTCGCCGCCGTCGGCTGTCCAGTAGCGCGGGCGCTCCCAGCCCTCGCGCTCGCGGAAGGCCCAGCCCTCCTCCGTCCACAGCTCGCGGCGGCGGTATCCGCCGTCCTCCACGAACTCGCGGTAGCGGCCGTTCGTGACCGGCGCGCGGTCGATCCGGAACGCAGCGAGCTCCACCGCGTGGCGCGGGCGCTCGTTGTCGTAGGCGAAGCCGTCACCGGGGTCGCCGACCGCGGCGAGCCCGGCCTCCACGAGCGTGCTCCCGCTCGCGGCCGCCCCGCTCGGCCTGCGCCGCTCCGGCGCGAACACCCCGGGGTCGGCGAGCTGCAGCGTCTGGAGCATGGTCTCGTTGTGCTGGTGCTCGTGCTGGATGAGCATTTCGGCGATGAAGGGTGAGACGCCGCCCAGCGCGGAAAGTGATCGCTCCCGCACAGCGTCCATGTAGGCCACCGCTTCGTTACGCCGCAGGTAGGGAAGGTCGCCGCGATCGGCGCGCGGCGTCTCGTCGGCGTCGTAGACCGCGGCGAGGTCCGGCCGCAGCGGCTCGCGGCCCGTCTCGCGGCAGATCCACAGGTCCTCGAAGGCGGCGATGTGGCCCAGGTCCCAGACGAGCGGGCTCATCAGGGGATGGTGCTGGCGGTTGAGGTCGGCGTCCGAGATCGGCTCCACGAGCGCGAGTGTGCGCTCGCGCGCCTCTTCGAGAAGCGACGCGACCCCTCCTAGGGGCGTTGTGGGGGCGCTATGTGAGATGGGCCTACTCCGAGACGCGTTCCACCAGGAACGAGATGCGCACGAGCGCGCGCCACTCGTCCAGGTTCTCTCCGCGGAGTCCCGTGGAGACGACGTCGACGGCCTTGATGTTGCGCAGCGACTGGCGCGCCTCCTCGAGCGCCGCCTTCACCGCGCCGTCCGAGCTCTCCGGCGAGCTCCCCACCACCTCGATGATCTTGGTGACCGCCACCTGTCGTCGCCTCCTGGGTCGGGGTTGTGGGCAGAGTACCCACCGCTGTAGCGTTGCGGCGCATGGAGGCCTCGAGCGCCGAGGAAAGGCGCGGCTACCTCGACCTCTCGCGGCTGTCGCCGGGCGAGTTCCTCGGCATGGCGGCCGCGCTCGTGCTGCTCGCCTCGCTCTGGCTCCCCTGGTTCACCACGGACGAGTCGAACCGGAACAGCGCGATCGAGTCGGCGGGCATCGGATTCAACGACAGCGCGAACGCCTGGCAGGTCTTCAACACGCTCGACTGGCTCCTCGTGGCCGCGTGCGCCGCGCCGTTCATCCTCTCGTGGATCGTCGCCCGCAGGCACAAGCTGACCTGGAAGCCCGGCGAGGTGACCATGGTGGTCGGAATCACCGCGTTCGTGCTGATCCTGTGCAACGGGATCATCCTCGGGCGCCCCGAGCCTGCGATCGACGTGGGCCTCGGTATCGGCTACTTCGTGGCCCTGATCGCGTCGGCCGGGATGCTGGTGGCTGGCTACCTCAGGCAGGCGTTCTACACGTCCGCGCGCAAGCCGCCCGGCGTCATATAGCGTCCGCGGCATGGACGCCCACCAAGAGGTTGGGGCGCCGCCGCAGGGTACGACCGGGGCGGGGCCTGACCGCAACCTCGCCATGGAGCTCGTGCGGACGACCGAATACGCGGCGCTCGCCTGCGCACGCTGGATCGGCCGCGGGGACAAGGAGGGAGCCGACGGCGCGGCCGTCGACGCCATGCGCATGCTCCTCGACACGGTCTCGATGGACGGCATCGTCGTGATTGGCGAGGGGGAGAAGGACGAGGCGCCGATGCTCTACAACGGCGAGCACATCGGGGACGGCTCGCCGCCCCAGGTCGATGTGGCCGTGGATCCGCTCGAGGGCACCGAGCTGTGCGCCAAGGGGCTCCCCAACGCGATCGCCACGATCGCGCTGTCGGAGCGCGGCGCAATGTTCGATCCCGGCCCGTGCGTCTACATGATGAAGATGGCCACCTCGCGCGACATGGCCCACCTACTCGACCTCGACCGCCCGCTGCCCGAGATGCTGAAGCTGATGGCGAAGGAGAAGGGTGTGCCCGTGGGCGACCTCGTGGTCATCATGCTCGATCGCCCGCGCCACGAGGAGGCGATGAAGGAGATCCGCGAGGTCGGCGCCCGCATCCGGCTGATCCCGCACGGGGACGTGTCGGCGGCGCTCGTCGCGGTCACGCAGGGCTCGCCGGTGGACCTCCTGTACGGAATCGGCGGCACCCCGGAGGGGGTGCTGGCGGCGGCCGCGATCAAGTGCACGGGCGGCCAGATCCTGGGCCGTCTGTGGCCGCGCTCGGACGAGGAGCGCAACGCCGCGCTAGAGGGCGGCTACGACCTGGATGAGGTGCTCGACCGCGACCGCCTGGTGTCCGGCGAGGACGTCTTCTTCGCCGCCACCGGCGTGACCGACGGCGAGATGCTCGACGGCGTGCACTTCATCGGGCCGCAGGGGGCGACGACGGAGTCGGTCTCGATGCGCGCGCGCTCGGGAACGGTCCGCACGATCATCGCTCGCCACGATCGGGCGAAGCTGCGGGAGATCGTGGGAGAGCGGATGGGCTGAACATCCCCGTGCGCGACTCCTCGAGCTCGAGGTTCGCGAGCGAGCGCAGGAACGCGTGGGTGACGATCACGTGGATGCGCAGCTGGGTCTGGTCGTAGATCCAGCGTCCCAGCCGCGAGGCGATCATCGGGTAGAAGTTCACGACCTCGGAGGTGACGACGGCGATCGCCTCCTCGCCGCGGCCGTCGTCGCCGCTCGGCCGCCGCTCGACGGTGAGGCGGAGATACCCGCGCCCACGTCCGCGCGCGGCCACGAGCAGGCCGCGGTCGATCGGCCAGGTGACGGTGCCGCCGTCGGCGCGGAACTCGTACTCGGGAGCGCGGAACCGCAGCAGCACGAACGGGCGGCAGAGCACCACCACCTCGCGCGAATGGGGCGTGTAGAGCACCCGCAGCAGCCCCAGCGACACGCGCGTGAGGAAACGCCAGTAGGTGCGCGCGAGCCGCTCGAGGTACTCGGGGGACCAGATGCGCTCCAGCTCGGAGCGGGGGAGGGTCACCTCGGCCACGTGCTTCGAGCCGATGCCCTCCTCCGGCGCCGAGACCGGTTGCTCCACGGGGACGATCTGCACGCGCGCCCGCGCGCGGCGCTCGCGCTCGATCAGGCGGCGTGGGTCGCGGGGCCTCACAGGAACTCCACCTCCACGGGCTCGCCGGCGGGCACCTCGCCCTCGCCGGGGGCGATGCGGGCGAGCGCGGTCGCACCAAGCATCGAGGTGAGCATGTGCGAGCCCTGGGGGCCGGTCGCCCGGGCGCGCCAGCCGTCGTGCGAGGTCTCGAGGTGCACGCGCACCGCCTGCTCGCGGTTGGGGTGGCGTGGGACCGCCTCGTCGAGCGTCGCGCTTGCGCGCGGGGCGGCGGGCTCGGCGCCCTGCATCGCGGCCAGGGCGGGGCGGGCGAACAGGTGGAAGCCGACCATCGCGGAGACGGGGTTGCCGGG
>JBKGUS010000289.1:0-3335 GCA_046462295.1 Thermoleophilaceae bacterium
AGCGTCGCGCAGGCGAAGAACGAGCCCGTGGCCCGGGCGTGACCGGCGTCCTGTGGGCGACCGCCTCGGGAATCGGGTTCGGGCTCTTCCAGAGCCTCAACCGGCGCGCGATCCGCGGCATCGAGGATCCCTGGGTCTCGACGTTTCTCCAGCTCTCGGCGGCGACCGGGATCCTGGTGCTGGCGAGCCTCCTGTCCGAGGACTTGGACCAGCTCGGGGACGCCAGCGGCGAGGCGATCTGGCTCTTCGCGGTCGCGGGGATCATCCACTTCGTACTCGGCTGGCTGATGCTCAACGTCAGCCAGGCGCGCATCGGCGCCTCGCGCACGGCGCCGCTGATCACGCTCACGCCGCTGTTCGGCGTCGTACTGGCGGCCGTGACGCTCGGCGAGCTGCCGAGCGCAGCTGTGCTCGCCGCGATCGCGCCTGTGATGGTGGGCGCCTGGCTGCTCGCGAGCCGCGGCAGCGGCCGCGTCGCGATAGAGCGCGACTCGATCTTCGCCTTCGGCACGGCGTTCATGTGGGCGCTGAGCGCGGTGCTGACCGTGGAGGCGCTGGAGGGGCTCGACTCGCCGCTGCTCGGCGTGACGCTCGGGCTGCTGGCGGCCACGGCGGCGCTCGGCGGCGTGCTCGCCGCGCGCGGCTCGCTGGGCGCGATCCGCTCGATCGCCCGGAACACGCTCGCGCTCAAGCTGTTCGCTGCGGTGCTGGTCGCGTTCGCCACCTGGTTCCGGCTGCTCGCGCTCGACGAGACGGACGTGGCGGTGGTGCTGGCGACGAACCTCGTGGGGGTGCCGATCACGATGGTGCTCGCCCCGATGATGGTGGGCCGGCACCTCGAGCAGGCCGACGCCCGCGTGTGGCTCGGCGGCACCCTCGTGGTGGCGGGCATCCTGGCGCTGATCGCGGTCGGGGGGTGAGCGGATGACGTTCGACGTGCACGCCCACGTGATCGTCCCCGAGATCACCGGCGACGAGCCCTGGCGCCCGCGGGTCTACAGGGAGGACGGCGGCAGCCAGGTGGTGGAGATGGGCGGCAAGCAGATCCGCGCCGCGATCGCCGAGTTCGTCGACATCGACGGCATCCTCGCGGCTCAGGACGAGGCCGGCGTCGACCGGGTCCTGCTCTGCCCGTGGGTTCCGCTGCTCTACTACGACGCCGAGCCGGACGAGGGTCTTGCCCGCGCCCGCATCCAGAACGACGCGCTCGCGCGGCTCGTTCGCGAGCACGCGTCGCGGGTCGCCGCGCTCGGGGCGCTGCCGCTGCAGGATCCCGAGCTCGCGGCCGGCGAGCTCCGGACGCTGATGGAGGAGGGAACGCTGCGCGGGGTCGAGGTGGCCGCGAGCGTCCGCGGCGTGTTTCTCGGCGACGATCGCTTCGAGCCGTTCTGGGAGGCGGCCGAGGCGACCGGCGCGCTCGTGTTCGTCCACCCGACCACGCGCGGGTTCGACTCGCCCGCGTTCCAGGACTACTACCTCTGGAACACCGTGGCGAACCCGCTCGAGACCGCGACCACCGCGGCGCACATGGTGGTGGCCGGCGTGATGGAGCGCCACCCGGACCTGCGCGTCCTGCTCGCGCATGGCGGCGGCGCCCTCCTGGCGGTGCGCGGCCGGATGCTGCACGCGCACGGATTCCAGCCGCAGGCGAGGTCGCGCCTGCGCGAGTCGCCGGAGGACTCGATCAGGCGCTTCCACTTCGACACGCTGACGCACGACGACGCGCTCCTGCGGGCGCTGATCGACTTCGCCGGGCCCGAGCGCGTGCTGCTCGGCTCCGACTATCCGTTCGACATGGGCGACTCACGCCACGTGGACACGGTGCGGGCGCTGGGGCTCGCGCCAGAAGTCGAGGCGGCGATCTTCGCCGGCAACGCAGAAAGGATCCTCTCGTCATGACGCACACGGCCGACATCGTCGTCGCCGGCGCCGGCCACAACAGCCTCATCACCGCTGCCTACCTCGCGAAAGCCGGATATGAGTGCATCGTCCTCGATTCGCGTTCGATACCGGGGGGCGGGGCGGCCACCGAGGAGCTGCTCGGGCCGGGCTACAAGATCGACTCCTGCTCGACGGGGCACACGATCATCCGCGTCAACCCGCTCCTCATGAACGACGAGCTCGGGCTGCACGCCGACTACGGGCTCGAGTACTTCGAGCCGGACCCGGTCGGGCACGTGGCCTTCCCGGACGGCGAGCAGCTCACGATGTGGCTCGACCTCGACCGCACCTGCGACGAGATCGCGCGCTTCTCGAAGAAGGACGCCGCGGCCTACAGACGCTTCATCCGGGAGTACGAAGAGGTGAAGACGATCTTCGGCCGGGCGCGGGTGACCCCGCCCGGCTTCGGGCCGTCGCTCGAGGAGATGCTGCTGGAGCACCCGCGCGGACGCATCTGGCTGCGGCGCAACGCGATCACGGCCTGGGACGTGATCAGGCGCGAGTTCGAGGACCGCCACGTGCAGGCCTTCCTGATCTGGCAGGCCTTCCAGACGCTGGTGCCGGTCGACGCGGCAGGGTCCGGGATCAACGCCTACTCGATCATCTTCGGCCGGCAAGGACGGAGCTGGTCGATCCCGCGCGGAGGGTCGGGTGCCTTGACGGAAGCGCTCGCGCGCCTGCTCGAGGACAGCGGCTCGACCGTCATCTGCAGTCGGCAGGTGTCGCGACTGGTGCTCGAGGACGGCCGTTGTACCGGCGTGGAGACAGACGACGGCGAGCGCTACATGGCACGGCATGCGGTGCTTTCCACGATCCACGTGAAGCACCTGGTGGAGATGGCCCCCTCCGAGGCGTGGGGCGAGGAGTTCCTCTACGGCGCCGACACCTACGACGTCGGCATGTCGGCGATGGCGTGCTACATGGCCACCGACGCCGCGCCCGAGTTCAAGACGCCGGACGGACCACGCGCCGCCGTCTCCGCGGGCACGGTGGGCTGGCCAGAGGAGGTGATCGAGCTGGGCCGCGCGGTGCGCGACGGCCGCGCCTACGACCGCGGCGTGCCGTGGCTGCTCGTCGCCACGCCCACGCTCGTGGACCCGGACCGCGCGCCGGAGGGCCACCACACGGTCAAGCTGCTCAGCCCCCAGACCTGGGACCTTCCAGAGGGAGTCTCGAGCTGGGACGAGCACAAAGAGACGATCTTCCGGCGCCAGCTCGAGCACGTGCGCCGCTTCGTGCCGGCGCTCTCGGACGAGCACATCCTGACCTCGTACGTGAAGAGCCCGGCCGACATCGAGGCGGCGAACCAGCACATGATCCGTGGCGCCTTCCACGGCGGGGACCGCTCCTACGCGTTCAGCGGGAAGAACCGGCCGGTTCCCGGCTGGGCCGAC
>JBKGUS010000290.1:0-4536 GCA_046462295.1 Thermoleophilaceae bacterium
CCCGTGTCCTCGAGTCGCTCGACATCACCGTGGAGCGCGTGCGCGCCCAGGTGGTCCGCATCGTCGGCTCGGGTGAGGAGGTGACCTCCGGACAGATCCCGTTCACCCCGCGCGCCAAGAAGGTGCTGGAGCTGGCCCTGCGCGAGGCCCTCTCCCTCGGCCACAACTACATCGGCACCGAGCACATCCTGCTCGGCCTGGTGCGCGAGAACGAGGGCGTGGCCGCCCGCATCCTGCTCGACTTCGACGCCGACTCCGAGAAGATCCGCAACGAGGTCATCCGCATGCTGTCCGGCCCCGGCGGCCGCCAGGGCCGCGCCGCGGCCGGCACCGGCGCTCAGGGTGAGGGCAAGAAGTCCTCGAAGCTGCTCGACCAGTTCGGCCGCAACCTCACCAAGCTGGCCGCCGAGGGCAAGCTCGACCCGGTCGTGGGCCGCGAGACAGAGATCGAGAGGATCATGCAGATCCTCTCCCGCCGCACGAAGAACAACCCGGTGCTGATCGGCGAGCCGGGCGTCGGCAAGACCGCCGTGGTCGAGGGCCTCGCCCAGCGCATCACGAGCGGCGAGGTGCCCGAGCTGCTCAAGAACAAGCAGATCTACACGCTCGACCTGGCCGCCCTGGTGGCGGGCTCGAAGTACCGCGGCGAGTTCGAGGAGCGCCTCAAGAAGGTGATGAAGGAGATCACCCAGCGCGGCGACATCATCCTGTTCATCGACGAGCTCCACAACCTCGTCGGGGCAGGCGCCGCCGAGGGCGCGATCGACGCGGCGAGCATCCTGAAGCCGGCGCTGGCACGCGGCGAGCTGCAGACCATCGGCGCCACCACACTCGACGAGTACCGCAAGTACCTGGAGCGCGACTCCGCGCTCGAGCGGCGCTTCCAGCAGATCCGGGTCGACCAGCCCTCCACGGAGGAGACGGTCCAGATCCTCAAGGGCCTGCGCGACCGCTACGAGCAGCACCACCGCGTCGGGATCACCGACGAGGCGCTCGAGGCCGCGGCCGAGCTGGCCGACCGCTACATCTCCGACCGCTTCCTGCCCGACAAGGCCATCGATCTCATCGACGAGGCAGCCTCCCGGGCGCGCATCAAGTCGATGACCGCCCCGCCGGTCTATCGCGACCTCGAGGAGGAGATCGAGACCACGCGGCGCGACAAGGAGGCGGCGATCGAGGCGCAGGAGTTCGAGAAGGCCGCGAACCTGCGCGACAAGGAGCGCCAGCTCACCAACAAGAAGCGTGAGCTCGAGGAGCAGTGGCGCTCGGGCGAGTCCGGCGAGCGGCCGGAGATCGGCGAGGAGGAGATCGCCGACATCGTCTCCATGTGGACCGGCATCCCTGTGTTCAAGCTCACCGAGGCCGAGACGCAGAAGCTGATGCGCATGGAGGAGGAGCTCCACAAGCGCGTGATCGGCCAGAACGCCGCCATCGAGGCCGTCTCGAAGGCGATCCGCCGCTCACGCGCCGGGCTCAAGGACCCGAAGCGCCCGACCGGCTCGTTCATCTTCCTCGGCCCGTCCGGCGTGGGGAAGACCGAGCTGGGCCGCACGCTCGCCGAGTTCCTGTTCGGCGACGAGGACGCCATGGTGCGGATCGACATGTCGGAGTACATGGAGAAGCACTCCGTGTCGCGGTTGGTCGGCTCCCCGCCCGGCTACATCGGCTACGACGAGGGCGGCCAGCTCACCGAGGCCGTGCGGCGCAAGCCGTACAGCGTCCTCCTGCTCGACGAGATCGAGAAGGCCCACCCGGACGTCTTCAACATCCTGCTGCAGATCCTCGAGGACGGACGGCTCACGGACGCCCAGGGGCGCACCGTCGACTTCCGCAACTCGATCGTGATCATGACCTCGAACATCGGGGCGTCGGAGATCGCCAAGAACACGGGCATCGGCTTCACGGTCGGCGACGAGACCGGTCTCTCGTACGACGACATGAAGAACCGCATCATGGGCGAGCTGAAGAAGGTGTTCCGGCCCGAGTTCATCAACCGGATCGACGAGGTCATCGTCTTCCACAAGCTCACCCGCGACGAGATCAGCTCGATCGTGGAGCTGCTCCTGAAGCGGATCCGCGAGTCGCTCGCCGAGCGCGAGCTGTCGCTCAACCTCTCGGACGGCGCGACCGACCTGCTGGTCGAGAAGGGCTGGGACCCGTCGATGGGCGCGCGCCCGCTGCGCCGGGCGATCCAGCGCTACATCGAGGACCCGCTCGCGGACGAGGTGCTCTCGCAGAGCATGCCGCCCGGCTCCACCGTCGAGGTGGAGAAGGCGCCCGAGGACGACGAGCGCGAGGTGCTGATCTCGATCGTGCAGCCGAAGGAGCGCAAGCGCGAAACGGTCGGCGTGGGCGCCAAGGGCGACGCCCGCGAGGAGGGCTCCTCGACGGACCCGTCGTCGGACGACCAGCCGAGCGACGAGCTGCTCCCGGACGAGCCTGAGGTGCTGCCGGAGATCCCGGACGCGCCGCCCGCACCGCCCGAGTCGAAGGACGAATAGGCGCGACCGCGCGGCGGGGGTCGCCCGCGTGGCGGATCCCCTGCCCGCGCGGCCGAGCTGCCCCGAGTGTGGAGCGCGCGCAACCGCGCGATCGAAGGCCTGCGCGCAGTGTGGCTACCGGTTCGTCGAGGACTCGCCTCGACCGGAACGCCCGCGGCGGCACTTCGGGACGCTTGCCCTGACGGCCGGCGCCGTCGCGACGCTGGCAGCGACGGCCATCGCGGTCGCCCCCGGTGGTGGGGAGCCGGACGACGGCGGCCCGGACCGCCGAGGTGCCGCCGAGGATGAGAGCCGCACCGGGCCGGAGCTGCTGTCACGCCGCCCGCTTTCCAGGCGGGCGGCCGAGCGGCGGCTCGAGGAGCGGTTCGGCTCCGCGCGCGACGACGACACCGCCTCCGCCCGCTGCTCCGCGCTCCAGCCCCGGCCAGCGCACGCCATCCGCTGGTGCCGGATCCGGTACGCCCACGGCGGCGAGCGGACCGTGATCGTACTGTCGAACCCGCAGGGGTACGAGCTGCTCGTGGAGCGGTAGGCGTAACGCGCCGCCGCTGTGGCAGAAGCCGGCGGGCGGCGACTGAACCGCGCGGCCGGCGGGTAGAGCGGGGCCATGCGCACCAAGCTCCCGTTGCTCGCACTCGCCATCGCCCTCGTCGTCCCGGCCGGCGCCGCCGCCGACGCCGCCGCCGCGTTCAAGGACTGCGGCCAGGTCAACGCACGCAACGGCGGAAAGGCCCGCTCGATCCAGGCCACAGGCGGCACCAAGTGCCGCACCGCGCGCCGCGTGGCGCGGCGCGCGAAGGGCAGGCGCTTCAGCGCCCTCGGCTACAAGTGCTTCCCGACCCGCGTGCCGGGCGAGTTCAACAAGCTGTACGGCTGTGCCAAGCCCGGAGCGAGGCGGGGCATCGGGTTCTTCTACAAGGGTCCGGGCCGCTAGCCCTCGGGCACGAACTTGCTCGCCGTGAACACCGCGCCTTGCGGGTCGCGGATGACCGTCATCCGCACCCACGGGGCGTCGAACGGCGGCGCCAATACCTTGCCGCCGAGCTTCTCGGCCCGCTCGGCGATCGTGTCGGCGTCGTCGACCGCGAACGTGGTGCTCCAGTGCGCCGGCGTGTCCTCCGGGACCCGGCCGCCCGTCAGCGGCACGAGCCATGCCACGGCGTCCTCGAAGCCGTCGGGCGCGCCGCCCGCAGCCTGCCGCTCGCGGATGCCGGGATCGCGCTCCGCGAGGAAGTCGCCGTAGCCGGGGCGGCGCCACATCGTGAAGCCGCCGTCGCCGGTCACGAGCGTCGTGGCCTCCCACCCGAAAATGGCGCGGTAGAAGGTCTGCGCGCCGCCCGGGTCGCGAGTGTTCAGCTCGTTGAAGTTCCAGGTGGCGTGCTCGTTGACGAGCTGGGCGCCCTTGTGCAACCGCGCATCCCACACACAGAAGGAGGCGCCCGCCGGGTCAGCGAGCACGGCCATGCGGCCCGAGTCGCCCACGTCGAACGGCTCCATCAGCACCGACCCGCCGGCGTCCCGCGCGGTGACGGCCGCCTCGTCTGCGCTGTCGACCCAGACGTACATGTTCCATGCTGTCGTCGACATGCCCTCGGGCTGGGACCCCACCGCGGCCACGTCACGGCCCCGCAGGCGCGCGACGAAGTAGCGCTGGGGCGACTCGGGCGGCGCGGTGTCGTCGAACTCCCACCCGAAGAGCCCCGAATAGAAGCTCACCGCTGCGTCCGGATCCGGCTGGCGCGTGTCGACCCAGCACGGCACTCCCGGCGGATACCCGTCTCGCTCCAGCATTGCCACTCCCTTGCTCGTCTCGATTGACATGGCGGGCACGCTACGGCAGGTTCAGGCCAGGATCTGTCCTCAATTACCGGGAGGATGCAAACCGCATGACCGAGACGTCCAGCCGCCTGCTGACGCTCCTGTCCCTGCTCCAGGCGCGCCGCGACTGGCCGGGCGGCGAGCTCGCCGGCAGGCTCGAGGTCTCGTCCCGCACGATCCGCCGTGACGTCGAGCGCCTCCGCCAGCTCGGCTACCC
>JBKGUS010000291.1:0-7492 GCA_046462295.1 Thermoleophilaceae bacterium
CACCTCACAGCACCTCCAGGCGCTGCACGCCGCCGGCCTGGTCAGCCGCACGCGTGAGGGCAACAGCGTGCGCTACGACATCGCCGGCGACGAGGCGCTGGGCCTCTGGCTGGCGCTCCGCGACGCGTCGGCGTCACAGCTTGCCGAGGTCGAGCGCGCCGCGCACGACTACCTCGGCACCGAGGTGGACCGGATCGGCCGCGCCCAGCTACGCGAACGGTTGGCGAAGGGCGAGGTCGTGCTCGTGGACGTGCGGCCCGCCGAGGAGTTCGACGCGGGGCACATCGCTGGTGCTCGCTCGATCCCGCTCGACCAGCTCGAGCAGCGCCTTGCGGAGCTCCCCGACGACGCCGAGATCGTGGCCTACTGCCGCGGTCCCTTCTGCGCCTACGCACACGAGGCGGTCCGGCGACTGCGCAGCGCGGGCCGGCCGGCGCTGCGCCTCGAGGACGGCTGGCCCGAATGGAAGCTTGCAAATGAGAAGGAGAGGGTGGCATGAGCCCCGTTGCACGACAGGTCGACACGGCCGAGCTGGAGGAGCGCGTCAAGCGGATGTACCGCGAGGTCGCGGTCGAGCCCGACCAGGAGTTCCACTTCGAGACCGGCCGCGCTCTCGCCGAGCGTCTCGGCTACCCGGCCGACCGGCTCGACGCGATTCCGCCGAGTGCGATCGAGTCGTTCGCAGGCGTCGGCTACTTCCTCGACCTCGCGGCGATCTCAGCCGGAGAGGCCGTGCTGGACCTCGGCAGCGGCTCCGGGACCGACAGCTTCCTCGCCGCGCTCGACGCCGGCCGCGACGGACGCGTGGTCGGCGTCGACATGACGGAGGATCAGCTCGCCAAGGCACGGCGCCTCGCCGAGCAGCACGGCTTCCCACAGGCCGAGTTCCGCGCCGGATACATCGAGGAGCCGCCCGTCGGCCAGGCCGCCTTCGACTGCGTGATCTCGAACGGCGTGATCAACCTGTCGCCGGACAAGCCTGCCGTGTTCGCCGCCGCCGCGCGTGCCCTGCGGCCCGGCGGGCGGATCGCGCTCGCCGACATCGTCAGCGAGCGGCAGCTCCCCGAGGGGGTGACCTGCGACGCCGCCCTGTGGGCAGCGTGCATCGGCGGAGCGATGCAAACCGACGACTATCGCGACGCGATCGAGACGGCCGGCTTCACGATCGAGACCTGGCGCGAGAACGGCGCGTACCGCTTCGTCTCCGAACGCGCGGCGAACGCAACGAGGAAGTACGGCGTCACGAGCATCTCGCTACTCGCCCGGCTCGGCTGACCGACGCGCGGCGCTCCGCACGGTCGTAGTGGTAGCGCAGCCACGTCGCCGTCCCTCACCCTCCGGGCGAGTCCGCCCAGCCGTATGTGCGGCCGGCCGTCAGCGCCCCGTCGATGATGTAGGGCTGGCCCGACGCGAAGGCGGCTTCGTCCGATGCGAGCCAGGTCGCCAGGCTCGCGACTTCGACGGGCTCGCATATGCGGCCGAGTGGGTGCTTCTGCGTGAGCGAGGCGCGGGCCGCCTTCGGGTCGGGTTGGTTCTCGTAGAACTGCTCGAGCAGGTCGGTCCGGACGTAGCCCGGGCAGATCGCGACCGCCCTGATGCCGTCGGCGGCGTGGTCGAGAGCGAGGCAGCGCGTGAGCGCAAGCACGGCGCCCTTCGACGCGCAGTAGGCAGCGAGCTCGGGCTCGCCCCAGAAAGCGTCGACTGAGGCGATGTTCACGATGACGCCCCGTGTGCGGCGGAGGTGCGGCAGCGCGAATTTCGAGCAGAGGAACGGTCCCTTCGCGTTTACGATCATGACGCGGTCCCATTCCTCCGGGCTCGTGTGCTCGATCGTCGCCTCGAGCTCGACGCCCGCATTGTTCACGAGGATGTCGAGCCTGCCGAACCGTTCGGCGGCTTCGTCGACGAGGCGCCGTGCGCTGTCGGGATCGCCCACGTCGGCGATGATCGAGGCGACTGCGGGGTCCTCGTAGACCGGCTCGATGAGGCTTGCGTTGAGCACGTCTGCGCCCTCGGTGGCGAAGCGTCGCGCGATCGCCGCGCCGATCCCGCGGCTGGCGCCGGTGACCAGCGCCGCCTTACCGGCGAGTCGCCCCGTGCGGGCGGTCGTCACAGCCGCCCCTGCACCGCGGACTCCTGCTCGCGCAGCACGGCGATGAGGCGGGTCTCGTACTTGGCGAGGTGCGCGAGGAGAGCATCCTTCGCGCCGCCCACGTCGCCGCCCGTGATCAGGTTGTGGAGCCGGCGGTGCTCGTCCACCCAGGGCTCGGGCTGCTCGTATTCGCGATCCGCGAACGCGACGATCGAGAATGCGAGCCGCAGCTGCGCCTCGATCGTGCGGAAGAGCGCCGCGAGCCGCTCGCTTTCGAGCACCGCTGCGAGCGAGCGATGAAAGCCGAGGTCGGCCTCGACCAGCTGGTCGAGATCGTGCGCGGCGGCGGCGTCTTCCAACCGGCCGACCGCCGCCGACAGGTACTCGGATGCCTCCAGCGGTCGCGACGCTGCGCGCTCGATGGCGGCCGACTCGATGAGCTGTCTCACGAGGTAGATGTCCCGGGCGTCCCGCACGCCCAGCTGCACGACGCGCGCGCCGTGGTGGGGCACGTGCTGCACGAGTCCTTCGGCGGCGAGCACGAGCAGGATCTCGCGGAGCGTGTTTCGGGACACGCCCAGTTCGGCGGCGAGCGCCACCTCCCGCAGGGGACGCCCGGGCCTGACTTCGCCGGCGAGGATCCGTCGCCGGAGCGCCGACACGCCCCGACCGACGTTCGACTCCGAATGCGCCGCGCTGATCACGTTGTGCGCCCCTCCTGCGCGTGCGCGCGTCCGGCGGTCAGGCCGCCGTCGAGCACGTATGCCTGCCCGGTCGCGAACGAGGCCTCGTCGGAGCTCAGCCATACCGCGAGTGCGGCCACCTCCGCGGGCGTCGAGATCCTCCCGAGCGGATGGAGCGCGGCGGCGCCGGCCCGTGCCGCGGCCGGCTCGGGCTGCGCGTCGTAGTACTGCTCGAGCATGTCGGTGGCGACATAGCTCGGGCAGATGCACATGCAGCGGATCCCCTCGCGTCCGTGATCGATCGCGATCGCTCGCGTCAGGGCGATCACGCCGCCTTTGGCGGTGCAGTACGCGGCCAGCGACGGTTCGGCCCACAGGCCGTCCACGGAGGCGACGTTGACGATCACTCCCTGCGTCCGGCTCAGGTGGGGGATTGCGTACTTCGCGCAGAGGAACACGCTGCGGAGGTTCACGCCCATGACGTGGTCCCACTCCTCCGGGGTTGTCTCTACAACCGTCCCCTCGTGCTCGATCGCCGCGTTGTTGACCAGCACGTCGAGCCGTCCGTGGCGCCGTACGACGTCCTCCACGAGCTGCTTCGCATCCGCGGGGCTCGAGACGTCGGCGCGCGCGAACTCGACGTCCAGGTGGCTCTCGAAGGGTGTGCGGCTCGCGCCAATCACCCGGACTCCCTCCTGGGCGAAGCGCTCCGCTATCGCCGCGCCGATGCCGCGGCTGGCGCCGGTGACCAACGCGACCTTCATGCCGTTTGGACTGCCGGCGCGTGCCGGCCGCCCGCCTCTTCGGCCCAAGCGACAACGGCCATCGTCCCTTCCAGGATCGCCTCTTCGAGCGAGCGCGGGCTCGCGCAGTCGCCGGCCTTGCGCACGTCCAGCCCGAGCTCGCGCAGCCCCGCGGACGGGCTCGCCGCGGGCACGCGTCCCTGGGCAAGCACGATGTGGTCGGCGGGGATCAGCTCGCGCACGTCGCCGGCGAACAGGTTGGCGAACAGTCCGCCCTCCGGGGTGATCTCCACCAGGCGCAGGTGATGCCGGATCACGACGCCCGCTCTGTACAGCCGGGCGAGGTAGAGCGCGCGGCGATAGGAATGGAGGCTCTCGCCGACGGCAGTGGCCGCGACCGTGAGCGTGACGTCGCAGCCGGCGCCGGCGAGCAGCTCCGCACAGTCGAGCCCGGTCGGGTCGCCGCCCCAGTCGGCGACGAGTACTCCTCCACGCGGACGCGCCCCCCGCAGCACGTCCCACGCTTCCAGCAGCTCGGTGCCCTCTGCTGGAATCGGCGCGCGATACGGCTCCGCTCCGGTCGCGACGACGATCAGGTCGGGGGAGAGGGCGCTGATCCCATCGACGTCGGCCGCGGTCCCGAGCCGGCGCTCCACCTGCGGAGAGCGAAGCGTCTGGTCGTAGTTGCGGACCATCGTCTCGGCGATCTCCGCTTGGCCCGGCGCGTCGCGCATCAGGCGGGTTTGGCCGCCGATCTCGTTCTCGCGCTCGAAGAGCACCACCTCGTGGCCGCGCAGCGCAGCCTCTCGGGTGGCGGCCAGCCCGGCCGGGCCGGCGCCTATCACGACGACCCGCGCCCGTTCACCGGCCGGCTGCGGCAGACCGAGTCGTCGCTCGCGGCCGGTCCGCGGGTTCTGCGCACACGCGATCGGCGTGCCGGCGTGGTAGTGCGCGATGCAGACGTTGCAGCCGATGCAGCGCTGCAGCTCGTGCTCGCGGCGGTCCCGCAGCTTGAGCGGCATGTGCGGGTCTACGATGAGCGCACGCGTCATACCCACGGCGTCGCCGCGCCCCGACGCGATGAGGGCATCGGCCTCGGCGGGCTCGACGATCCTAGAGGTCACGATCCGCGGCATGGCCGGGCGATGCCGGTCCGCGAAATCGGCGATCGCGTTGTGCGGCACGGGCGGCGGTGGCACGATGCCCGCTGCGCCGGGGAGTGTCGATGCGTCGCCCAAGGCAAAGCTCACGTAATCGGCGCGCCCGGTGAGCTGCTCGACGATCGCCCCGGTCACCGCCGCGTCGGCGGACACTCGGACGCCGACTGCGAGCTCCGGTGCCGCTTCCCGGACCGAGCTGAGGACCGCCGCAAGGAAGAGACGGCCGTCACCCCACTCGTCGGTGCGGTGATTCGTCTGCGGTGAGAAGAACTCGGCGATCAGGTAGTTGTGCGCCGCGGAGATCTCCACGCCGTCGAGCCCGGCCGCGGCGGCGATCGCGGCACCCTTGCCGTACCCCGCGATGATCTCCTCCACCTCGTGGCCCTCGAGCGCGCGCGGCTCCACGTGAAAGCGCGGGGTCGGCACTGCGGAGGGGGCGACGGCCGGTTGTCGCGGTGGCAACATGATCTGCTCGCGCCCGCCGTGGAAGAGCTGCACGAACAGACGGGTGCCGTGCGCGTGGACGGCGTCGGCCACGCGCGCGAGCGCGGGCACCGCGACGTCGTCGAAGATCCCGAGCGTCTTTCCCGTCAGCAGCCCGGACGGGTGCACGGCGGCCGCCTCGAGCACGATCAGGCCGGCGCCTCCCGCGGCACGGGCCTCGTGGTAGGCCACGAAGTCGTCCGTCGGAAGGTGGTCGCGGATCAGCGTCGTCTGGTGTGCGGTCGAGACGATCCGGTTCTGGAGATCCGCCGGTCCCAGCCCCAGCGGGGAGAGCAGGTTCCTCACGCGGAGAGCGACTCGCGCACGAGGTTCTGGAAGTGGCGGATCGCGTGCTCGTAGCGAAGCATGAGCCGGCCGTGCTCGAACGTGCCGGTCCGCATGCCGCGCTGGACTGACTCACAGAGCGTGATGTCCTCGACCATCACTTGGTGGATGAGGTCGGTCGTCTCGCGCGCGAAGTCGTCCGGAGCGCCGTCCTCGAAGTAGAACTCGTAGACGGCCAGCGTGTTGTCCGCGTCGATCGGGACGATCAGGTTGGTCGACGCGTTGCCGGGCCCCGGATAGATGTTCAGCATGAAGGTGGGCCACAGGTAGTTGTACCGGCCCTCCTTCACCGGAAGCTCCGCCACGCTCTCATCGTGCTTCGGCGGCCCGTGCTGCGTCGAGACGTAGCGGTACTCGTCGATCTCGTAGCTATTCAGGTCGATCGCGTCCGCGAAGCTCGGATGCGCAACCCGGCAGTGGTAGCACTCGAGGAAGTTCTCGACGACGACCTTCCAGTTCGCCTTGAGCCGATACTCGCGCCGTTCGCGACAGCGGAGCGCGTCCAGGTTCACGCCGGTCTGCTCCACGATCGAGGGCAGCTCACCCATCACCTCGCCGAGCGGGGGAGCCTCGTCGTCGGGGTTCACGAAGATGAACGGCCCGTAGGTTTCGAGCCGCAGCGGGCGGAGCGCGAAATCCTCCTTGCGGAAGCCCGGTTCGGCGCCGGATCGCGGCGCGCCGACGAGGCGGCCATCCAGCCCGTAGCTCCAGGCGTGGTAATGGCACTGGAGCGTCTTGCGGTTCCCCTCCGGTGCAAGGACCACCTCGGCGCTGCGGTGGCAGCAGACATTGCGGAGCGCGTGCAACTCCCGGTCCTCATCGCGTGTGATGACGACCGGGAGCTCGCCCGCCTGGGCGGTGAAGAAGTCGCCCGGCGCGGCTACCCGACCCACGTGGCCCACGTACTGCCAAGTCCGCGAGAAAACGCGCTGCTGCTCGAGCTCGAACCTGCCGGGATCCACGTACCACTCATACGGAAGGGTCGACGCGTCGTCGGCGCGCTGAGGCGGCCGGTCCGTGCGCGACGCAACTGACGTGGGACCCTCGGCCATGCTCCCTCCTCGCTTCGTAGTCGCCCGGGCGATGCGGCCCGGCGCCCGCAAGCTAGCAGTTGTTCAACAATTGTTCAACAAATCCGGCCGGCAGTCAGCGGCTCGCATAGCTCGGGGATCCAGCTTGAGGTTCTGCTCGGCCACGACCTTTACGGGAGCTGAAGGCGAAGCGGGAAGACCCGGACGCGGAAGACACCCAGCGAGCCTCGGCCGATGAGGAGTTGCGGGCCAAGTGTGTCGAGCTGGGTTGCCTGTCCCGCCGACCCGTGCGGCGCGGTTCGAGGCGGTGAAGGCCGACGCCAGGGAGTCCATCACCGCACAGCTACGGGCGGCCGATCATTCTCGGGCCGCGTAGACCTTCGGCCCACCCCTACCGGCGGAGGAACGGGGGGCGGTCGGGGTAGCCAGCTCGCAGCCGCCTCCCCGTGGAATTTCGGCCCCATATACGCTGAGCCACCGGGCCGTCCTACCCCGGCCAGTAGCCAGCCGGACCCCCCGGAAGTGTGCTGAGGTGCCCGGTTCCTGTCGGCTGCTCACCACCCAGGACCCTGACCGCACGGCCGTTACGGGCCCGTCATGGGGGCTGTGTTCTTCGTGCTGCCCCCCGCTGGTTGGCGGGCCCCGCGTTTCGAGGGAGCGCCGCGGTCAGTGTCTGAGCGGGCGGGTGGGGACTGACGCACCAGGGCGGCCGGGGCGCGGACGTGCTGCTCCGAATGGCCCCGGCCGAGTCCGCCGGAGGCGGAGGGCAAGTCGCGCGCCCGGCGACTCGTTTGTTCGAAGTGAACCGCCATCTACAGAGGGGTCGCTCTTTTCTGGTATGGACTGCCGCCGCTGCCGTCCTTGCCCTTGCCGCTTCCTCGGGGGCGCAGGCTGCTACCTACCCGATCGGTTTCTCGGAGCGGACTGTGTTCTCGGGGCTGACAAATCCAACCGC
>JBKGUS010000292.1:0-5268 GCA_046462295.1 Thermoleophilaceae bacterium
GCGGCTCGTCGCCCGCCCGCACCGGGATGTTGCGGCCCTCGAAGTTACCCGCCTCGCTCATCCCGAAATGCGTGATCGCCGCGTCCGCGTCGCCGCCGAGCACCTCGCGCACCTCGTCGAGGCTCCAGACGTAGAACTTGCCCTCCTCGCCCTCGGAGTCGGCGTCGAGCGCCGAGTAGAACCCGCCCTCCGACGCGCGCATCTCTCGAACCCCCCAATCGAGCGTCTCCTCGGCCACCGTGCGAAACAGCTCGTCGCCGGTGACCTGCCAGCCGTGCAGATAGGCGCGGGCGAGCAGGGCGTTGTCGTACAGCATCTTCTCGAAGTGGGGGACGAGCCAGTACGGGTCGACCGAGTAGCGCGAGAAGCCGCCTCCGACCTGGTCGTACATGCCGCCCGAGGCCATCGCCCGCAGCGTGTGCGAGGTCATCTCGGACTCACCGCGCCGTAGGAGGAACTCGAGCGCGGAGGCGGGCGGGAACTTGGGCGCCGAGCCGAATCCGCCGTTGGCGGCGTCATAGCCCGAGCGCAGTCCCTCCACCGCCGCGTCGAGCGCCGCGGCCTGCAGCGGCTCGCCCGACGGCTGCAGCAGCGCACCGCCGCGCAGGCGCTCGGCGATTCGCGAGCCGCCGGCGCGGATCTCGTCCTGCTTCTCCTGCCAGGCATGCGCGACCGCCTCGAGCACCTGCCGCCAGCTCGGCATGCCCATGCGCGGCTGGGGCGGGAAGTAGGTGCCCGCGTAGAACGGCACCTGCTCGGGGGTGAGGAAGGCGTTCAGCGGCCAGCCGCCGGAGCCGGTCATAGCCTGGCACGCCTCCATGTAGATCGAGTCGAGGTCGGGGCGCTCCTCGCGGTCGAGCTTGATGCAGACGAACAGCTCGTTCATGAGGCGCGCCGTCTCCTCGTCCTCGAACGACTCGCGCTCCATCACGTGGCACCAGTGGCACGCCGAGTAGCCGATCGACAGGAGGATCGGCCGGTCTTCTTGGCGCGCGCGCGCGAGGGCCTCCTCGCCCCAGGGGTGCCAGTCGACGGGGTTGTCCTTGTGCTGGAGGAGGTAGGGAGAGGTCTCGCCTGCAAGCCGGTTGGGCATCTTGTACTGAGGCTACCCGGGTGGACGCGTCGCACCCCGATTACACAGATTCGGGTACGTTTTACACAGATTACGTGTAAGCTTTACACACGATGCGACAGGCCAGCGGCGACCTCTTCCCGACGGACTCTCCCATACCCGCCAGCCAGCTGATCGGGCGGCGCGACGACGTGCGCGAGGTGGCCACCCGGCTCGAGGCCGGCACGCACCTGATCGTGGCGGGCCCGCGCCGCACCGGCAAGACGAGCGTGTGCGAGGCCGCGCTGTCGCGGGCACGGCGGCGTGGCGCCTACACGGCGAAGGTGGACCTCTTCCGCGTCTCCGACGCCGCCGAGCTCGCCGAGGCACTCGCGGCCGCGGTGATCGCCAACCGCTCCGCGACGCATCGGGCGCTGCGCCGTGCGCGCACCGCGGGGCGGGCGGCGCTCACCGCAGCCCAGTCCACCGCGGTGATCCGCATGATCGGCGAGCTCGGGGAGGGGGTGGAGCTGGCACTCACGCCCGGGCTGGCTGCAGGCGATCCCGACCGCGCACTCGACCTGGCGCTCGAGCTCCCCGAGCGGGTGGCCACGGCGGACGGGCGACGCCTGATCCTGTTCTTCGACGAGTTCCAGGAGGTCGCCGCTGCCCGGCGGCCCTACGGCGACGCGGACGCTGTGACCAACCACATGCGCGCCGTGTTCCAGCGCTCCACCGCAGTCTCATACCTGTTCGCGGGCTCGATCGAGCACGTCGTTCGGGACCTGTTCGCGCCGAGCCGCCGCGCCTTCAGCGGCTTCGGCAGCTTCTACGCCCTGCGGCCCATCTCCGAGGAGGAGTGGCGCCGCGGGCTGGCGGAGCGCTTCGCGGCCGACGACTGCACGGTCAGCGAGGCGGCCCTCGACCGGATCGTCGAGCTGGGCGGCGGGCACCCGCGGGCCACGATGCGGATCGCCCAGCAGGCGCACCTGGTCTCGATCGAGCTTGACGTGCGGGAGATCGGCCTCGACCTGGTGCAGCTCGGATTCGAGCGCGCCCTCGAGGGCGACCGCCCCACGATGGAGCAGGTGGTGGAGCGGGTGCGGCTGCTGCACAAGCACGGGCTGACCGTGGCGCGGGCGGTGGCCGCGGGCGAGTCGCCGCCGCGGCGGCTGCATCCGGGCGTGCGCGACCGGGTGCTCAAGCTGCTGCGCAATGCGGGCGTCGTCGAGCACGAAGCCAGGGGCCGCTGGCGCGTGATCGACCCGCTCCTACGGCACTATCTCGTCTCGCTGGACCCCTTCGGTCCGTAGAGAAGCCATCCGGGGGCTCACGCCCCCGAGGGCCGAAGCAGCCGGCTCGGCCGGCTGCGCAGGGTTCAGTCTCCCCCGCCGACGCTCGGCCGGTCCCGCAAGGCCGCGCGCCGGATCTTCCCGCTCGGCGTCTTCGGCAGCTCGGCCGCGAAGTCCACCAGGCGCGGATACTTGTACGGCGCGGTCGCCGCCTTCACGTGCTCCTGGATCTCCTTCGCCAGCGCGTCGCTGGGCGCGCGGCCCGGACTGAGCACCACGACGGCCCGCACCACCTGGCCGCGCACGTCGTCGGGGGCCGCCACCGCCGCGGCCTCCGCCACGGCCGGGTGGGACACCAGCGCCGACTCGACCTCGAACGGCCCGATCCGGTAGCCGGCCGAGATGATCACGTCGTCGGTGCGGCCCTCGAACCAGAGATAGCAGTCCTCGTCCTCGCGCACCCGGTCGCCCGTGCGCCACGGGCGGTCGCGCGGGCCGTCGACGAAGAACGTCGGCACCGTGGTCGGGTCCACCACGAGCTCGCCCTCGTCGATCCAGGCGCGGAAGCCGGGGAGCGGCCGGCCCATCGACCCCGGTCGCACGGGCGGGCCGATCGGCATGCCGGTCAGGTGACCGGTCTCGGTCTGTCCGTAGCCGTCGCGTACCCACACGCCGGCCGCCTCGCCCCAGGTGTGCACGACGCCCGGGTTGAGCGGCTCGCCGGCGGCGACCGCGTGACGCAGCGCGGGCAGCGGCCGGAGCTCGGCCCGCTTCGCGATGGCGCGGTACTCGGTGGGGGACATGCAGAGCACGCTCACCCGCTCGCGCTCGAGGAGCTCGAGCCGCTCGTCGGCGTCGAAGCGGGCCTCGTGGAGCAGCGCGGCCGCGCCGCGCAGCCAGGCGGCGACGAACGCGTTGCGCGCCGAGAGCGACCATCCGCTCGCGGCCGTGCACCAGCACAGGTCGCCGGGGCCGGCGCCGTACCAGTGCTCGGCCTGCACGCGCTGGCCCTGCAGGTAGCGGGCTCCATGCCTGATCGGCTTGGGCTCGCCCGATGTGCCGGAGGTGAACACGATCAGCGCCGGGTCCTCGGGGCCGAGCTCGGCCGGCGGGGCCGGCTCCGCCTCCTCGAAGATCCGCTCGTCCGGGACGAGCAGGAGCGGCCCGTCGAAGCCGGTCTCGGCGACCAGTTCGCTGTGCCGTTCGTGCGCGACGACCGCCCGCGGCTCGGCCTTCTCCATGCGGGCGCGGAGATCGGCGGGCCGGAGCTGCTCGGTGCACGGAAGCGCCGCGGCGCCGATCCGCCAGCAGGCGACCATCGCGTAGACCCACTCCGGCCGGTTGCCGACCAGCGTCATCACCACATCGCCGCGCCGCACGCCGCGGGCGGCCAGGGCGCCCGCCAGGCGGGCCGACCGGGCGGCCACCTCACCGAATGAGATCTCCCGGCGCTCGCCCTGGGCGGAGAGCGCGATCAGGGCGAGCCGCGCCGGGTCCGCGGCGTCCACGACGTCGCGACTGAAGTTCACCGAGCCGGCGGCTGCCCGCCGGCCGAAGTCCAGCGGTCCCCCTGGCTGAGGCGCTCGAGACCGAGCCAGGCGTAGTCCATCGTCATCTCGAGCATCCGCTCGCGCGGCACCTCCTGGTGGTCCGCCCACCAGTTGGAGAGCGACTGCACCGACCCGACCAGCATCTGCGCGAGCATCTCGATGCCCTCCTCGCGCGCCCCGTCGTCCCCTCCGGAGGTCCGCGAGCCGGGATCCTGGGCGATCAGGGCCGCGACCACGCTCGTGACCTGCGCGACGATGCGCTCCAGGACCGCGACCATCTCCGGGTCGTTGGCCTCGCGGAAGAGCATCCGCCAGGCAACCCGGTGCTCCTCGACGAAGCGGTAGAAGGCGTCGAGGCCGGTCGCGAGGCGGGCCGCGCCCGTGTTGGCGGCCTCGTCCATCGCCGCCGCGAGGCGTTCGAACAGCTCGCCGGCGTGCTGCTCCAGCAGCTCGGCATAGAGCTGCTGCTTCGAGGAGAAGTGCTCGTAGATCAGCGCCTTCGAGACGCCGCCCTCGCGGGCGATGTCGTCGATCGAGGAGGCGTGGTAGCCGCGCTCGGCGAAGACGGCGAGCGCCGAGTCCAGGATGGCGGCGCGCCGCTCCTCGCCGCTGAGGCGCTTGCGGGGGCTGACCCTCATCCCGCTCGGCGCTCCCGGGCGCTCGGACGCTGTCTCATGGCGCTTCCAGGATAGGGGCTTGTGTGAGCTGCATCACAGTGGGCTGACTGGTCGTTCAGTTAGTTATGTCCCCGGGAATCGTGGGGGCAATCCCCAAGTGAGTCGACGCGGGATGGAGACTTGCACATGGACAGGCTGATCTTGTTTGCGCAGGCCACCGGCGACGAGGCCGCCGGCGGCGCCGCCATCGGCGAGGCGATCGGCGCCACCGCCGGCGCGGCGGTCGCAACCGCAGCGATCGCGGTGCTGATCGCGGGCCACCGCAGCGGCCGGATCAAGCTGCTTGGGCGCGCCGCGGCGTTCTCTGAGCGGGTGTCGGGACTGCCTGGCTGGGCGGCGCTCCCGTCCTTCGTTCTCGGCATCTCGCTCCTCACGGCCGTGCTCGGGATGTACTGGGACATCTCCCTGCACATCGACAACGGCCGCGACGACGGACCGCTCGCGAACCCGGCCCACTTCCTCATCCTGATCGGCCTCTACGGCGCGCTGCTCAGCGGCGTGCTCGCGGCGGCGCTGTCGTCCGAGCGGCCGAGCGCCACGGCGGTGCGTCTCGGCAACGGCTGGTGGATCCCGGTCGGCGGGCTCCTGATCGCCGCGTGCGGTGCGTTCGCGCTGTCGGGCTTCCCGCTGGACGACTTCTGGCACCGCATCTTCGGCCAGGACGTGACGCTCTGGGGCCCCACGCACCTGATGCTGAT
>JBKGUS010000293.1:0-5052 GCA_046462295.1 Thermoleophilaceae bacterium
GCGTCCCGGCCCAGGCACGTCGAACACCACGCGGGCCGGCCCGACGGCCACTCGAACGCCCTCAACCAGTGCGACGCCGCGCGAACTGGTCGCGTCCACGAGAACCTCGCCGCCGGCGACCGCCACATCGTCGGCGCGGGGGGCATCGAGAAGCGCCCGCGTCCCGGCGGCCTGGGCGCGCACCGTGTCGAGCGTCGCGGCCGGCACCGGGTCCGGCGCTCCGCCCTGCAGCGCGACCCCGCCTAGCCCCAGCAACCCCACCAGGCAGGCCAGCCGCCTCATCGGGGCATCGTACCCCCACGGTCCGGGGCACCCGGGCTGCCAACCGACCCGGCTAGGCTCGGAGGTTCGATGTCAAACCAAGACCCCGAGCCGCGCGTGCCAGAGACCCTCGACGAGGAGCTCATCGGAGCCGAGGAGGAGGCGCTCCTCTCGACCCTCACCGACGCCGCCCGGATCGAGCGCATCCGGGAGGAGCTGGACGAGGGCTTCCGGGCGCTGGCCCACGTGGGCGCGGCCGCCTCCTTCTTCGGGTCGTCCCGCACCCCGAAGGACGACCCCGAGTACGCCCTGGCGCGCGAGACGGCGCGCCTGGTCGGCGAGGCGGGCATGGCCGTCATCACAGGCGGCGGGCCGGGCGTGATGGAGGCCGCCAACCGCGGCGCGCGCGACGCCGGCGCGCTGTCCATCGGGCTGGGCATCGAGCTCCCGTTCGAGCAGGCCCTCAACGGGCACCTCGACATCGCGCTCGAGTTCCACTACTTCTTCGCGCGCAAGATCATGTTCGTCCGCTACGCGAGCGGGTTCGTGGTCTTCCCCGGCGGCTTCGGCACGCTCGACGAGCTGTTCGAGTCGCTCACGCTGATCCAGACTGGCAAGGTCCGGAACTTCCCGGTGATCCTCGTCGGGTCGGACTACTGGTGGGACCTGTTCGAGTGGCTGCGCGACCGGGTGCTCGCCGAGGGCAAGATCTCGCCGCACGACATGGACCTGGTCACGGTCACCGACGACCCGGCCGAGGTGCGCGAGCGGCTCATGTCGGCCGCCCATCGCCAGGCGCGGGCATCGTCTCGTAGCGTTCCCTGACCGCGTCGATGTAGGCAGCGAGCCGGTCCGCCAGCTCGGGGTCCTGCAGCTCGAGCACGTTCTCGGCGTTGCGCTCGCCGGAGCGCGACAGGTTGAAGGAGCCGGCGAAGATCCAGTCGTCGGCCACCGTGACCTTGGCGTGCATGAAGTCGTGCGGCGTCTCGGGCGAGTAGCGCGTGGAGGGCTTGCCGCGGAAGTCGGCGTGCTCCAGCACCGAGCCGAGGATCGGCACCTTCCACGCCGAGCGGCCGTTGGTACGCCACTGGTAGACGACCTGCTCCATCTGCGTGCGGTCGACCACACCGCGCACGTCCACCCGCGCCTCCGCCGCGACCTGGGCGAGCGTCCCCAGCACCGGGCCGGCGGTGATGACCGGCGACGCGATCCTGATCCGCTCCCGGGCCCGCCCGATGGCCCGGGCGATCCGGTGGGAGAGCTCCTCGCCGTGCCCGGGCGTGAACCAGGCCCGCGCCTGGCGCCCCTCCACGTCGACCGTGCGCGGCTCCTCGTGCCCCGAGCGGTCCACGTCGCCGTGCGTCCACAGCTCGTCGAAGTTGCGCGCGTATTCGGCGGCCACGGCCGGAGCGTGCATCAGGACGATCACGTTCTCCTGGAGCGTCCACGAGTCGGTCGTCCAGTTGGTCGAGCCGGTCCAGACCGACTCGCCGTCGCGCACCACGTACTTGTGGTGCATCAGGTCGGGGATCCCCGGGATGCCGCGGGTCGGGAACGGCAGCGCCTCGATCAGCTCCGGCTTCGTGCGCGGCGGCGGCGGGAACACGCGCTCGTCGTGATCCGCGTTGTATGCGATCCGGACGGCCACGCCGCGCGCCGCGGCCTCGCGCAGCGCTGCCGCGATCAGGTCGCCGGGCTCGCCCGGCAGCCGCACGTCGTAGAGGGCGAGGTCGAGCGAGCTCCGCGCCTCGTCGATGAACTCCGCCGCGCGCTGGGCCAGCTCGAGCGCGGTCTGCTCCCCCGGGTGAAGGGGGACGACCTCGATCACCCGAAGCGGAAGCCGGTCGCCGCGGGCTTCAGGTGGATCGGGCTGGACGGCATGCCGTCCGGGAGTGCCGGGCGGTTGAAGCCGCCGGGCGCCACGTCGTTCGGCGTGTCCGGGTGGAACAGGCCGGCCAGGTACTGGATGTGGTCGCGCCCCACGCCGAGCTCGGTCTGCCCGCCCCCGTAGGCGCCGATGCCGCGCTCGGCGCAGAAGTCGTAGGCGCGCCCGAGCTCCTCGAGCGAGCCGACCCGCGACGGCTTGATGTTGACCATGCGCGGCTCCCACTCGAGCGCGAGGATGTCGTCCACCGAGTGGATCGGCGCGTCCCAGGTGATGCGGTCGCGCACGGGCTCCAGCACAGGTCGCGTCTCCTCGTTGACGTCAGGGTCCTCGAGCCAGGCGTCCGGGAAGGCCTCGATCAGCTTCCGGTACAGCTTCGGGTCGGTGTCCACGTCGACCGGCGTGCCCTTGTACTGGCCCTTCAGGTCCAGCGAGTCGACCGCGCCCGACGCGGCGAGCTCGGCGATCAGCGCATCGCTCCAGGTGTTCGTGGGATCGAGCTTGAAGCGCGTGCCCGGGTAGCGCTCGAGCACGCGCAGCATGCGCTCCGAGGTCTCGGGCGTGTCATCGCCGAACGAGCCGAGCCGCATCGAGACCACGTAGGTGAGCGGCCTCAGCTCGCGTCCCAGGTGCTCCGCCAGCGAGCGGCCGGCCTGGCGCAGGGCGAGGTCGAGCGCGGCGGACTCAAAGGCCCAGCGCCGGTAGCGGCGCGAGACGTCGCGCACGGGCGGATCGGGGAAGAGATCGAGCTCGGTGAGCTTCTCGGCGAAGGAGCCGAGCGTGTACGAGCCGGCGAGCGGCAGCGTCGGCCCCGCGCCCTGGAAGCTCGAGTGGTCGAGCCCGTCGTAGACGACGTCCTCACCGACGCCCTCCTCGCCGCCGCCACGCAGCGTGATGATCGTGGTGTAGCGGACGAACTCCTCGGAGAAGGCGAGCTCTCGCCCCTCGAGCTCGTAGCGGTCGATCTCCAGTGGCAGCGAAGCGAGCTGGTCCCAGGTTCCCATGCGCGCCGAGACTAGCGACGGGGTGCGGAAGCTCAGGCCGCCGCGGGCCGTTCCCTGCCCAATGAAGGCACGGCCGACCGCCGGCTTGGCGCTCCTGGTCGCGTTGCTTTGTGCCACGCCTGCCCAAGCGCAGAGCACGGTCCTGAGCGGGGCGGGCGCGCGCGGCTCCAGCTACGTCCCGGAGGGACGCTGCAAGTACGGCAACACCGGCCTGCGTGGGTTCCTCGAGACGAGCGTGGCCCCGCCCGTGGTGAGCGGAGCCAACCGCTCCCGGCGGCGCCGCCGCGAGCGCACGTGGGTGCGCTACCGGGTCGAGCTGGTGGATGCGAACGCCGGGCACGGGACGCTCGCCGGCTCGGACTGGAGCTCCTGGCTCCTCGTCGGCGAGCGAGCCACGCGCACCTGGACGGGCAGCACCTCGTTCACCGGCGACTGGGGGGGCAACTACCGCCTCGACGTTCTCATCGAGTGGTGGACATCAAGGGCGCGCATCGGGTGGCGCTGGCACCGGCTGGTCAGCTACGGCTTCGTCGACCAGTACAACACGGGGCCCTACGGCCCGATCTCCTCCTGCCACCACTTCCAGGTCGAGCTCTGATCAAACCGCCTCCTCCGGGACCACGGCGACGCCCATCCTCCGGCCCGCCGCGACCTCCGGATCCACCGTCTCGCGGCGCCGCCCGAAGAACTCCTCGTGTCCGGCTAGGCGCCAGAGCAGCATCAGGATCCCCCCGAGCAGGAGCAGCCCGAGCCCGAGCACGACGGGCACGGCCACGCCGAACAGCTCGCTGCCCGTGTAGGACTGGTCCGTCCGCGAGTACTCGCTGATGGCCCGCACGAACAGGTAGCTCAGGATGAGCGCGCCCGCGACCGGCCCGACCCCGATGAAGAGGAAGTTCTTCACCGACTTGGTCAGCTCGCGCCGGTAGTAGATCGCGCACGCGAACCCGGTCAGCGCGTAGTAGAAGGCGATCATCAGCGACAGCGACGTCAGCGAGTCGAACAGGAAGCTCTGCGAGATGGTGTTGAGCACGCCGTACCAGACCGCGGCGATCGCCCCGATCGCGATGGTCGAGACGTGTGGCGTGAGGAACTGCGCGTGCACCCGCCCGAACGCCTCTGGGAAGGCGCCCTGGCGTGCCATGGACAGGGACGTGCGCGAGGCGGGCAGGATCGTCGTCTGCGTCGAGGCGAGCGCGGACGTGAGGATCGCGAGCACGACGATCCACGACAGCCCGGTGCCGAGCACGTCGTCGGCCACCACGCCGAAGAGCGCGGTGTCGTCCTCGTACTCGGCGATCTGGTCGAGGCCGGCGTAGGCCACGACGGCCGTCGAGACGACCACGTAGGTGACGAGCAGGACCACCGTCGAGACCAGGCCGGCGAGACCGGGCGCGCTGTCCGAGTCCTCCGTCTCCTCGTTCAGGTTGACGGCGCTCTCCCAGCCCCAGTAGATGAACACGCCGGTCAGCAGCCCGAGCACCAGCGCGTCCGCCGTGTCCACCGCGAACGGCGAGAACCACGAAAGCTCCGGCGTGAGCGCCCCGCCCTTGACCAGGGCCACGATCCCGAAGACGAGCAGCGCGCCCACCTGGGCGAAGATCAGGGTCCGCTGGAACCTGGCCGACAGCTCGGTCCCGATCACGCAGACCGCCGTCATGGCCGCGACGATCACGATCGCGAAGATCGTCACGGCGGTCTTGTCGTCGCGCAGCGAGTCGAGCGAGAACAGGTCGAACGTGTAGTACGCGGCCACGTCGGCCAGCGACCCGATGACGATGATGCCCGTGGTGCAGATGGCCCAGCCGCCGATCCATCCCGCTCCCGGCCCGATTGCGCGCGTGATCCACGAGAACGACGTGCCGCAGTCGGGATCGGCGCGGTTCATGTAGTAGAACGACA
>JBKGUS010000294.1:0-9345 GCA_046462295.1 Thermoleophilaceae bacterium
GGTCCGGGGCGAGCGCCCGTCGCGCGGGATCCCGAACGCGGCGCGGGCCGGGTTGAGCGCGAGCAGCAACGCGGCGGCCCACAGCCAGGCCGACGGCACGTTCTCGCCGGCGTCGGACGAGCCGCCCTCGCCCGCCTCGACGATCGGAATGGTGCGCAGGAGGCCGGCCAGGGCGTGCTGCTGGTCGTCCATGCGAGTCTCGCCGTCGATGAACCAGGCGCCCTCGACTCGCTCCGGCCGGGCGGCGTGTGCGGCCTCCTCCGCGTCGGACTGCTCGTCGATGGCCAGGCCGGCGATGCAGGTCGCGCGCTCGGCGAGCGGGGCGCGCAGGTCGGCGAGCCGCGGATCCTCGCGCGCGGTCAGCCACCACCCGGTGAGCGCCTCGCCGACCACGCCGTACCACCCGCCCCGTGGCTCGTAGCCGCCGCGCACGATCCCGCCCCAAGGCCCGTGGTAGTGGGCGAGCCAGCGCGCCTGGGCGCCGAACAGCTCGGCCTGGTCCCGCGCGTAGCGCAGCTCGTCGTCGGTGAGCGGGGGCCGGCCGCGCTCGGGGAACTCCACGGTCTCGGCGGCGCCGTAGGCGGCCCAGTGGTCCGGGATCGGCGGCCAGTGGCCCTCGACGTCATCGCGCGACGTCGCCAGGTAGGCGCCGATGCGGTCGGCGGTCTCGCTCCAGTCCTCCCCGGGGAAGGCCAGGTGGAGGCGCCCCAGGGCCCAGTAGGCCTCTCCGGTGTAGTACTTCGAGTACTCGTCGGGCACCGGCGCGCCACGCGCCGTGTCATACGAGGCGAGCACCGCCCCCGACGGCTCTGTCTGGGCGCGCAGGAAGCGTCCGAGCTCCCGGAGCACGTCGTCGTAGCGGGTATCGCCGGTCGCGTCGCGGCGAATGACGAGTCCCGCGGCCAGGAGGGCCGACGCTCCCGTCGTGACCCTGCCATCCCCTTCGAGCGCGGCCCAGTGGTCGCGCCTGAGGAGCCGGTCGAGCGCCCACTCAGTGCCGCGGTCGGCGGAGCGGAGCGCGCCGGGCAGTCCGGCCGAGGCGGCCTGGTAGAGGCCCATCGTCACCCCGGCGTGCCGGACCTCGTTGTACTCGTCCGGAACGGTGTCGTCGTCCGTGTCGTAGAGATAGAGCCAGGCGCCGTCCGCCTCCTGGTTGCGGACGAACCAGTCGACGGCGGCTTGGGATGACCGCCGGAGCTCGTCGGCGCTGACCGGCGGGCAGTGCTCGGGCGGCGCCACAACGACGAAGGCGAGGGCGAGGAAAAGCGCCAGGGTGAGACCAGCGCGCAAGAGGCGCTTCCCTACGGTCATCGCCTGGTTCGCGCCCGGCGCACAGAGGGGAGGAGCAGGGCGGGGAGGGCGAACCAGGCGGTCAGCGGCAGACGGCTAAGCGCGAAGGCGAAGGCCGGACCGCCTCGGATGGCGCTGCGGTTGCGATCCACGACCTCCGCCCGCGAGCCGGGCTCGGCCGGCTCCACGCGGAAGCGGGCCAGCCAGTCGAGCGCCCGTACCAATGCGGCCAGGCGACGGTGGCCGGCCTTGGCCGGGTCGATGTGGAGGATCCGGTCACGTGTGGACGGCACCGCCCAGATGACGAGCACGGCGATGGCGAGGAACGAGAAGACCTGGACCGACGCCGATGCCTCGATCGAGACGTGGAAGACGACGGCGACCCACACGGCCGCGTACCGGGTGCGGCGGCTCCACAGAGCGACCGCGATGAAGAGCTCGGTGAGCACGATGAACTTGGCGGCGCCTGTGTGGAAGCTGCGGTCGGTCAGGACCGACACCGCCCAGTCGGGGAGGGCTTGGAGCTCGTCGCGCGCCCGGACGACGCGCTGCCAGGTGACCGTGCCGCCGAACCAGTCGGGATCGACGAGCTTGCTGATGCCGGACGCCGCGTAGATCGCGGCGCACTCGAAGCGGAGCAGCCAGAGCGGCCAGGCGGGGGCGGAGAGGTCAAGGGGCGGTTTGTTCCGCCGGCGGCGGAGCCGTGCGTCGAGGGACAGCTCGCGTCCGCAGGGCGCCACCGCCAGGACGCCAAGCACGATGAGCAGGTAGGCGCGGTTGTTGTGGAAGTGGGTGGTCGACAGGAAGACGTTGTACGCGACGATGGCGAAGGTGGTGGCCGTGGCGAGGCGCGTGAGGAGGCCGACCGACATGGCGACGGCGGCGGCCGCGGCCAGCCAGAGGAGCGCGATGTAGGCGGCCTCGGGCAGTTCCGGATACCAGGCGGCGTAGGGGTGGTGGAAGGCGTCGCGGTAGGTGTGCCCGTCGAGGCTGTCGGAGAGGTAGGGGCGGAGATGGAGAAGGACGACCGGGCCGCTGAGGACGCGGAGCAGGGCGAGGCCGCGCATGCTGACCGAGCGGCCGAGGAGCTCGTCGAATTGCTCGATCAGACCGCGGGCCCTGGGTGGCGCGCCGGCCGCGCTGACGTTCACCGGGCGCCCCCGCGGACATCGCTGCGAATGAGCTCGACCTTTGGCGGATCGTCGTTGTGCCAGGAGGTGACCCTGGCCTCGAGATAGCGGGTCTCGCGGTCGCGCGGAGTGTTGTGCGCCACCCAGTCGAGCGCCTCCTCGAGGAATGCGAGCTGATTGTCGAGCCCGGCGTCCGCGTGGTGGCGGACGGAGGGGTACGGAAGGCCCCGGTTGGGGACGAGCTCGTCCCAGCGATAGCCGGACCAGGGGAGCTCGACGGGAACACGCCGCCCATCGGCGGTAACCCTCACGACGTCCGCGCGCCAAGTGCTCGACTCCGGGAACATCTGGAAGGCGAACTCCTTGTGGTCGGACCAGTAGCCGCGCGCAATGAGCGCAAGCTGCACGACCACGACGGCGACGACAACGACCCGCCGCCCGACCACCCTCACCCTCGACGGCACGCGCTTACGATGACACGCCTCGCCTGCTAGTCCTCCTGGGGTGATCGAGACCGCCTGATGTCGCAGGAGAACGTGGAGATCGTCCGCAGGTTCTTGTACGTCGACGTCGACGAGGCGCTGACGTACGCCGACCCCGACATCGTGTGGAACCCGATCGAGGAGCTGCCGACGCAGGGACACGGCGCGGTCCGGTCGAGCCTCGCGCGTTGGAAAGCCGAATGGGACGACTACGAGGTGATCCCCGAGGAGTTCGCGGACCGGGGCGACCACGTCGTCGTGACGGTACGCCTGCGAGGGCGCGGCCGCGGAAGCGGGGTCGAGATCGACGCCCGCTTCTACGACCTGTACACGCTCCGCGACGGCAAGATCGTTCGCATGGACCAATTCACGGAGCGCTCCCAGGCGCTCGCAGCGGTGGACCTGGGTCAGTAGGCGCGCTTTTCGCGGTCATGGGAGGACGGTGACCCGGGGGGAGCCTTACCTGAGCGCACCAGGCTTGACAGGCGAGGTTGTAAGTGTAGACTTACCGTTCGTGTCCACTTACCAAACGGATGCGCTCGCGGCCCTCGCCGACCCAACCCGGCGGGCCATCTTCGAGCACCTGGCCGATCGTCCACGGGCGGTGGGTGAGCTGGCAAGTGAGCTTCCAGTGAGCCGGCCCGCGGTGTCGCAACACCTGAAGGTGCTGAAGGCCGCGCACCTGGTCGTCGACCGGCGCGATGGGACGCGGCGCATCTACCAACTCGATCCCGACGGGTTGAGCGAGCTGCGCGGCTATCTCGACCACTTCTGGGACCAAGCCCTGGCCGGCTTCAAGGCCGCCGCCGAGCGACAGACAAAGGAGAGCGAATGAGCACCCCGGCAACCGACACCACCGTCCGGCATTCCATCGTGGTCGAAGCGCCGATCGAGCGCGCCTTCTCGACCTTCACCGACGGCTTTGGCAGCTTCAAGCCGCGCGAGCACAGCCTGCTCGACGTCGAGATCGCCGAGACGGTCTTCGAGGCGCATGTGGGCGGGCACATCTACGACCGCGGCGTGGACGGCAGCGAGTGCCGCTGGGCGCGCGTGCTCGCGTTCGAACCGCCCGACCGCGTGCTGTTCAGCTGGGACATCAGCCCGCACTGGCAGATCGAAAGCGATCCCGACAGGACCAGCGAGGTCGAGGTGAGCTTCATCGCCGAGGCGCCTGAGCGCACCCGCGTGGAGCTCGAGCATCGCAACCTGGACCGTCACGGCGATGGCTGGGAAGGCGTCCGCGAGGGCGTCGCCGGCGACGGCGGCTGGCCGCTCTACCTGGGCCGCTTCGCCCAGCAGCTCGCGGCTTAGGCGACAAGCGTGAGCGGTGAGGACCGCGGCATTCTCGCCGCGGTCCTCCTTCCGGCTGCGTCCCTGTTGGCAGTCGCGGCGCTCACGAAGGAAAGAGCCCCCGCGCTCGTCGTCTTCGCTGCGTGGGTTGCGCTGGCGGTAGCCTCGGGGACCGTCGTCGTTCTGATTGGCAGCGGCGACCTGTAGCACGTTTCCACCCTGAGCTCCCCAGAACGCCGACACCCCGCTCTGCAAGCGGGGTTCGCGAGTACCGCCACGGGGATTCGAAACGGGGGCGGCCGGTGGCCCGATTCCGCTTGCTAGAGCCAAAAAACCACCGGTTTTACAGGGACTTCCCGCTAGCCGACGATCCGGCCGGCTCCGGTCGAATCCGGCCGGGTCGGTGGGTCACTGGCGCGCAACTGGCGTGCACTCTGGGGGGTCCTCGCGCCGTAGCGGCTGGCCGGGCAGCCGCTCACGGTTGATGATCGTGATCGAGTCGTCGCCCCGGCCGGGCATCGTCCAGTACCGCCACCCGTCGAGCTCGAGGTAGCGGTTGGGCGGCAGGTGCCGCCAGCGGGCCCGGTAGCCGTGCTCGGCGATGTAGCGGGCGAACGCCGTGAACCCATGCCGGTCGTCAGCCTTCCCCTCGACGACGTATTCGTGCGGATCGACTTGGAGCGGCTGCGCCGGGGCTACGAGACCTTCAATGCCACCAAGCGGATCGACGAGGCCGCCATCGCGCCCGATGTGGTGGTGATCGCGCCCGACAACATGCTTGGGGGAGGCGTGCTTCGCGGGCGCGACGCCTTCGCACAAAATGTGCGGGAGTTCACGGACACTTTCGACGAACGCCATCCCTCGCTCGGCGGGCTCACGGCCCACCACGGCCGCCACCCAGGAGCGCAGCGCGGTGCTCGAGCTCCGCCTCGGGACCTCGATGCGGAACTCGGTCACGCCGTCGGACATCACGTTCGCCTCCTCTCGTCGTTAGCGTGCCGCGGAGCACGGCGCCAGAGTGTGCATGGCGACCGGCTCGGCGATTATTTGCATGTCGCCCAGAGCCAATATCACGACATCGGTGTGGCGAAGCGCCTCGGCTACGAGGTGTGTTGGATTGAGCGTCGCAGGGGCCAGGCCGGCTTTGGGGCCACCCCGGCTCCAGAGGATGTCGCCGCCCCCGACTACCACTACTCAGCTGTGGCCAAGTTGGTGGCGGCGGTCGAGCAGAGCGTCTGAGCGTCCCCGCTCAGGGCGTGATGACGATCTTGCCGACGTGCTGGCGTGCGACGAACTGCTGCTGCGCCTCGTGGATGTTGGCGAGGGCGTGTCGTCCGGCGATGCGAGGGCGGATGGATCCGCTTCGAGCGACGTCGACGAGCTTGGCGAAGTGCTCCCGCGTGTGCATCGAGGACCCGATGAGCCGGAGGTTGTGCAGGTAGAGGCGGCGCAGGTCGAACGGCACGACCGCACCGGCCACTGCGCCGGCGATGACCCAACGGCCGTCGTCGCGCAGCAGGGGCATCAGCTGATCGATCGCGGGGCCACCGACGACATCGACCACGGCATCCAGGCCAGTCGCCACGGCCGCGGCGACCTGCTCGGCCAGATCGCCGGCATCGCGAGAGACGACCTGGGTCGCCCCGGAGTTCGTCACCGCGCTGGCCTTGGCGGCGCCGGTGACGGCCAAGACCTCCGCGCCTCGGGCGGCCGCTAGCTGCACCAGCGCGAGTCCGACGCCACCGGAGGCACCGGTGACCAGCACCGTCTCGCCGGCCCGCACCTCCGCTCGTTCGAGCATCCCCATCGCGGTGCCGTAGGCCACCGGTAGGCAGGCCAGCTGCTCGTCGCTCAACGGCGAAGCGGTGACGTCGTGCGCGTGGGTGGCGGGGACGACGACGTACGTGGCGAAGCCCCCGTCGGCTTCGCTGCCCAGCAACCCCACGGGCGGGGCGTGTCGGCCGTCGTCGCGGTAGATCGCCGGGTCGACGAGCACCCGACGGCCGACCAGCTTTCCCGGCACGCCTGCGCCCACCCCGACCACGAGGCCGGCGATGTCAGCTCCCTGTACCCGCGGAAAACGGACCGGGCCGCGCCACCCGGACTTGGCATTGGGCTGGCCTGGAAGGCCGTACGCGCCCTCGCGCGTCCAGATGTCGGTGTTGTTGACCGCGCCCGCGCTCACGCGAACCAACACGTCGCCCGAGCCGGCAGCCGGCACCGGCCAGTCGCGTCGTACCTCGAGGGCGTCGGCGCCGCCGTGGCGAGTCAGCACCGCGGCCGTCATCACCTGATCCTGCATGGGAGCGCCTAGGCGGGTTGGGGCCTCGGAGCTGACATCTACGCGCCGCGCGCGACGTCCAGCGTGGCTTCACCGGCGTCCGTGCCGGCGATCTCGATGCGCTCATGCTCCTGCGCCTCGACGCCACCCTCGATGACGATCTCGAGCAGTCCGTCCACGGTCGTGGCGCTGATTCGGTCGCTGTCGATCCCCTCGGGCAGGTTGATGCTCCGCCTGAACGGTCCGTAGCGGCGCTCTCGCACGTAGTAGCTGACGTCAGGCCCCTCCTCCGGGGCTCCGGTGCGCTCGCCTGAGACCCAGAGCTGGCCCTCGCAGAGCGAGACCTCCAGCTCGTCCTTGGAGACCCCCGCGAGCTCGCAGCGGATGACCAGGTCGTCTCCCCGCGCGAAGATGTCCGTGGTCGGAACCCACGCGGTAGCGTGGGTCCGGCCCTGGGTCGTCGGCTCGATCTCGGTCCAGTGCTCTCGCATCCTGTTGAGTTCGGCGAACATGTCGAAGAGGCCGCGGAACCGGCGCTGTGAGCTGTCGGGCATGTGCTCTCCTATCTCGAATCGCTGACGCTAGCTCCCGGCCGCCGGCGGCTGGGGCGCGGCGACCGTGGGGCGGGAGACGCCCTCCGCCTGGGCGGCGCCGGGTTCCGGGATGATCAGTGGCGCCGCCTCTCGGCCCAGCGCCTTGAACAGCGAGATGCAGAGCCCGATCATCACCAGCGTGAACGGCGCGGCGGCGATGATCGCCGCCTGCTGGAGTGCTGCCAGCCCGCCGGCGAGCAGCAGGATCGCTGCCGCGGCGCCGGTGGAGACCCCCCATAGGACGGTGACCGCGCGTGCCGGTGAGAGGTTCCCGCGCGAGGAGAGCATGCCCATCACGAGCGAGGCGGCGTCCGCACCGCTGACGAAGAAAAGGGCGACCAGGACGATCACCACGAACGAGGTCACGCCGGCGATCGGGAACTCCTCGAGCATGGTGAACAGCGCGACCTCGGGTTCGCCGACGATGCCGCCGAGATTTGCCGCTCCGCTGAGCTGGAGATCGATCGCAGCGCCGCCGAAGACTGCGAACCAGACGAAGCTCACGCCGCTCGGGACGAGCAGCACGCCGACCACGAACTCGCGCACCGTCCGGCCCTTCGAGATGCGGGCGATGAAGGTGCCGACGAAGGGCGCCCACGAGATCCACCAGGCCCAGTAGAAGATGGTCCAGCTCGCTAGCCATTCCTCGTCACCAAAGGCGCCGGTGCGGAAGCTCGCCGGGACGATCGTAGTCAGGTAGCCGCCGATCGACTCGACCAGCGTCTCGAACTGGAACACCGTCGGTCCCACCACGAGCAGGAACAGCACCAGCAAGATGGCGAGCACCATGTTCGTGTTGGCCAGCCACTGGATGCCCTTGTGAACGCCGGAGACCGCGGACACAACGAACGCCGCCGTCAGCACGGCGATGACCAGCACGGCGACGCCGTTGGCCGACTCGACCCCCCACAGGAAGTCGAGCCCGCTGTTGATCTGCAGGGCTCCAAGCCCCAGCGAGGTCGCGCTGCCGAACAGGGTGGCGAAGATCGCAAGGATGTCGATCGACCTGCCGATCGGCCCGTGGACCCGCTCGCCCAAGAGCGGGTAGAAGGCAGAGCTGATCAGGTTCGGCATGCCGCGCCGGAACGTGAAATAGGCGAGCGCGAGGCCGACGATCGCGTAGATCGCCCACGGGTGCAGGGCCCAGTGGAAGTACGAGAGCGCCATGGCCTGCTGTGCCGCCGCCTCGGTGCCGGCTCGCTCCGTGCCCGCCGCCGGAGCCGTCATGTGGGAGATGGGCTCAGCCACGGCGAAGAACATCAGCCCGATGCCCATCCCCGCGCTGAACATCATCGCGACCCAGGACGCGGTGCGGAACTCGGGCCTGTCGTCGTCCTTGCCCAGCCTGATCCGCCCGAAGCGGCTGAAGGCGAGGATGAAGGCGAAGACAAGGAACGCCGCCGTGGAGAGGACGAACACCCAGCCGAACGTGGCGATTACCCAGCTCAGCACGTCGTCGGCCACGGTGCCGACGCCCTCCGTGTCGAGCACCCCCCAGAGCACGAATGCCAGGGAGATGACCGCCGCGATGTAGAAGACCCAGGGATCGATGCGGGCCCGCTCCGTTGGGTCTCTTCGAGTCGTTGTGCCGTCAGCACTCATCGCAGCCCCTTTATGGCTGATATATCAGCGAAGGTGCCTGGATATAGCAGACCGGGTATCGCGGGTCAACATCCAGCTCGATTGCCTGACCGCCAACGGACGCGCGTCTACGAGGAAGGATCTCGACGGTAAGCGATCGGTGAATCAGCGTCTTTATGGAGGCGAGTACCGCGGGCGCAGCAATGATGCTCGCGCTGTTCGAATACTTCGCGGCGGGGTGGATCTCCGAGGAGAGACGCGTTGCGCTGACGACCATCGCCCTCCTCGCGCTCCCGACCCAGCGGTGAGCCGGACGAAGGACTACGCGCGGAAGCAGAAACGCCGGCACCGAAGCCGCGGCGCTATCCGCGGCTACTCCCCAGCCGCCCCTGCGGATCGGCAGCTCGGGCGGCTCGGCCGGAGGAGCCCGGTTCGGCGACCGCGTGTCGGGTAGCTCAGGCGTTTTATCTCATCCGTGTCGATGTAGATCGAGAGAATCCCCTGGCGCGCAGCCCCGCCCGGAAAGGACGAATCCCGCTCTGGGAGCGGGATTCCGTAGTACCGCCACGGGGATTCGAACCCCGGTTTCCGCCGTGAGAGGGCGGCGTCCTAGTCCCCTAGACGATGGCGGCTCGTCGGCGGGCGATTGTAGCGACCGGTTGTGCGGACGACCACGCGTGCGGTTATGCTTGCGCACG
>JBKGUS010000295.1:0-5692 GCA_046462295.1 Thermoleophilaceae bacterium
CCGCTGCGGCGGGCGATGTATCTGCTCGGCAACACCGATCCGACGCTCACGATGCGCGTCTACCAGCAGGCGCTCGACATGGGCCGCGGGGCGGTCGGGACGCTTGAGGCGGGTGCTCGGCTGCAACCCTCAACGAGGCGCCCGGGACCTACTCCGGAGGCGAGCGTTTGGCGGACGACCGGCCGCTGCCTGAGCGCGCCCGCCTGTTGGCCAAGCAGCTGGTCGGCGGCAAAGAGCAGTTCGAACTGGCGGCGGCGAACCTCTGCGAGGGCGGGAGGCTGCTCGCCACGCGCCTTCACCTGCCCGACGAGGTAGCCCGCGCGCTCGGCCAGGTGACGGCGCGCTGGGACGGAAGGGGATACCCGCAGACGTGGAGGGGGAGCAGATCTCGCGGCCGCTTCGCATCGTCCGCGTCGCTCACGACGTAGTCGCCATCGCCCAGGCGCGCGATCTCCAGGCGGCGACGCAGGCGCTCAGTCGGCGCCGCGGCCGCGGCTACGACCCACAGGTCGTCGACGCCGCACTCGCCGAGCCCGAGGTGCTGATGGGTGCGGCGGATGTCCCCGATGCCTGGGAGCGCGTCATCGCAGCCGAGCCCAAGCCGGTGGCGACGATCTCACGCGCGGGGCTCGAGACGGCCGCCCGTGCCTTCGCCGAGTTCTCCGATCTCAAGGTCGGCTTTCTGCGCGGACACTCGATCCGGGTCGCCGAACTGGCTGCCAACGCGGCCGCGGCTTTGGGCTGCTCGCGCGCGGAGTCCGCCGAGGTTCGCGCCGCGGGTCTCTTCCACGATCTCGGGCGGGTGTCGGTGCCGAACGGTCTGGGAGAAGCCCGGTCCCTTGAGCGTGGGCGAGTGGGAGCGGGTTCGTCTCCACCCCTACTACACCGAGCGGGTGCTGGAGCGCTCTCCGGCGTTGGCGCCGCTCGCTCTTCTGTCGGGGTCACACCACGAGCGCCTGGACGGCTCCGGGTACCACCGCGGAGCGACCGCCGCTCGGCTCGGTGTCGGTGCCCGGCTGTTGGCGGCTGCCGACGCGTTCGATGCGATGACCCACGATCGCCCTTACCGGCACGCCCTCGGCCCGGAGCAGGCGAGGGACGAGCCGGGCGTGATGGTGGGCGCGGGAACGATCGAGAAGCGGGCGGCGGACGCCGTCCTCGAGGCCGCTGGGTCGGCGCCGACCGAGACCCGTCAGGGCTACCCCGCGGGCCTCACCGAGCGCGAGATCGAGGGCCTGCGCCTCCTCGCCAAGGGCAAGACGAACAGGGAGATCGCCGAGGCACTCGTGATCACGGAGAAGACTGCCGGCCACCACGTCGAGCACATCTACGGGAAGGCGGACGTGTCCACGCGCGTCGGAGCGGCCCTCTTCGCCATGCGCCACGACCTGGTCGAGTAGGCACAACACCGGGAAGGCGGCCGCCGCGCGCCAAAGATGGGGCGTTCACCCGATGCCGGGGCGACCGAGGGGGCCTAGCGTCGCGATCGGAAAGACGCTGACCGCGAGGAACGAGTGAGGATGCCGGCGACAGAGGCGAACGGGGTCAGGCTCTATTACGAGATCCATGGCGGCGGGGAGCCCCTCGTGCTGGTCCATGGATCGTGGGTTGATGCGACGCGCTGGCGCTTCGTGGTGCCCGGCTTGGCGGAGTCGTTCCGTGTGCTCGTCTATGACCGCCGCGGCCACTCGCGCAGCGAGCGACCCGATCGGCCGGGCAGCGTCGATGAGGACGGGGACGATCTCGCCGCGCTCCTGGAGACGCTCGACCTCGCGCCCGCGCACGTCGTCACGAACTCCTATGGCGGAAACATCGCCCTGCGACTGGCGACGAGGCGCCCGCAGATCTTCCGCTCGCTCTCCTGCCACGAGCCACCGCTCTGGAGTCTGCTCGAGGGTGATCCGGACAGGCGGGAGATCCTCCAGCACGGCGCCCGCAGCCTCGATGCGGTCGGCCGGCGGATCGCCGACGGCGATCACGAGGGCGCGGCGCGGCAATTCGTCGAGGAGGTTGCCTTCGGTCCTGGTGCGTGGGACAACGAGCTACCGCCGGAGATGAGGGCGATCTTCGTCCGCAACGCCCCGACCTACCTCGGCGAGCTGCAGGACCCGAACCAGCTCCGCATCGACGAGGGCGCGGTTTCGCGCCTCGAGTTGTCGGTGCGGCTCACCGAAGGATCCGAGAGCCCGCCCACGTTCCCTGCCGTGATCGATCGGCCCATCGGGCTGATCCCACACGCCAGTCGCGAGACGATCGATGGCGCCGGGCACGTGCCGCAACTGACCCACCCCGAGCGCTACGTGGAGGTCGTAACCCGCGTCGCACGAGCGAACGGGCCCGCGACCGCGCGGGTGCGCTGATGCCGGAGCAAGTCGTAAACGGCGTCCGCCTCCACTACGAGGAGCGCGGCGAGGGCGCTCCGATCCTGTGCATCCACGGCGCAGGCAGCGCGGGCGCGTGATCGATCCGCGCGCTCGGAGGTCGTCCAAGGGGAGGAGCCAGCGGAACGCCCTTCGAACTGCTCGCATCGACACCCAAAGCAGAAGCCAGGGACTACACCCTCCCGGCCAGGTTGGCGATGCGAGCACCTACGCGTTGAACGTGCGTCGCGCTCGCCTAACCGGTCGGCGAGATGTTCTGGTTCATGCGGAAGAAGTTCGCCGGGTCGTAGGCGCGCTTCAGCTCGATCAGCCGCTCGTAGTTTCGGGCGCCGTAGGCCTGGCGCACGCGATTGCCGCCCTCTTCGCCGAGGAAGTTCACGTACACGTGCCCCCCGGCGTGCGGTTGCATCGCGTCGAAGAAATCCCGCGCCCAGGCGATGTGGCGTTCTGCGTCCGGATCGTCCTCGGTCCAGACGGCGTTGATGTTGACGTTGTGGGCGGCATCGCGCTGGCTGAAAGCCGTCTCGTCCTCACCCGCGCGGGCGAGCGCCCCGCCGAGCTGGAAGACGATGCAGTAGGACTTCGGCGAGGTGAGTGCCGATGAGTGCTCGACGAGCGTGTCGATCGCATCATCAGTAAGCGGCGGCAGTTCGACCGACTTCCAGTAGCGGTGCCAGCCGTGCGGCACCAAGGGGTCGAACATCGACTGCAAGGCCGTGTAGGGCTTCGGCTCGAGCAGGTCGACGATCGGGCGGCCGAACTGCTTGAGCGGGCGGACGACCTGGGCGCCCTCGTCCGGAGATCCCGCGTAACAGGCGCCCACCATCACGATCGGCTTGCCGTGCACCTCCATCGGCACGGAGGGCAGCGGCGGCGGCACCGACAGGTCGAAGATCGTGGTCAGCTCGTCCGGGGCCGCCGCGATGAACTCGCGGTAGAAGCGCAGGACCTCCGGCGCATCCTCAAGGGGGTGGAAGATTGGTCCCGCGAGGACGATAGGGCCGACGGGGTGTAGTCGGTACTCGAACGAGGTGACGATGCCGAAGTTGCCGCCGCCACCGCGGATCGCCCAGAAGAGGTCCGGGTTTTCCTCCTCGCTCGCGGTGACCATCTCGCCCTGCGCGGTCACCACGTCCGTGGAGAGGAGGTTGTCGACCGTGGCGCCGTGCTTCCGCATCAGCCAGCCGAGACCGCCGCCCAAGGTGAGCCCCGCGATGCCGGTGTGCGTGACGATCCCGCCTACCGTCGCCAATCCGTGAAGCTGCGTCTCGCGGTCGAGCTCGCCCCAGAGCACGCCGGCCTCGGCCCGTGCCGTGCGGGCAAACGGATCGACCCTGATCCCCTTCATCGGCGAGAGATCGATGACGAGTCCGCCATCGCAGATTGCGTGGCCTCCGACGCCGTGGCCGCCGGCGCGCACCGCCACAAGTAGCTCACGTTCGCGCGCGAAGCGAACCGCCGCGACAACGTCGGCGATGCCAGTGCAGCGAGCGACGCAGGCGGGGCGGCGGTCGATCGCACCGTTCCAGATCGCGCGCGCGGCGTCGTAGCCGTCGTCGCCGGGCTCGATCACTGGGCCGCGCATGGACTCGCGCAGACGCTCGAGGTCGGTGGTCGCCGCCGCCGGTGCTTCCATCTCGGTCGTCATGTCGGCGACGCTATGCGGGTGTCCTGCCACGGACTAGACCGAATTCCGAACTAAGCGGTTCGAATTCCGAACCAGCCCCGATCCGGGGCTAGCATTCCCGGAGGATGCGGGGCTACGCGCAGTACTGCCCGATCGCCAAGGGGAGCGAGATCCTCGGCGACCGCTGGACCCTATTGATCGTGCGCGAGATGCTGGGCGGTGCGAGCGGGTTCAACGAGCTCCAGCGCGGCCTGCCGGGCATCTCGCGCTCGGTCCTCGCCGATCGGCTTCGCTCGCTCGAGCGGGCCGAGATCGTCGAGCGGCGCACCGGGCCCAAGGGGAGGACGCTGGACTATCGCCTGACGCTCGCCGGCCGGGACCTGGAGGCGGTCGTGCAGGCGATCGGGGAGTGGGGGGTGACCTGGGCGTTCACCGATCCCCGCCCCGAGGAGCTAGACCCCGACCTCTTGATCGTCTGGATGGCTCGCCACGTCGATCGCGAGCAGCTTCCCGCCGGCCGCACGGTGGTCCAGTTCGACTTCCGTAATCCCGCGAAGCGCTACTGGATGGTGCTCGAGCCCTCCGAGGTCTCGGTCTGCCTTCAGCACCCCGGCTTCGACGTCGACCTCGAGGTCACGGTCGACACCGCCACCCTTTACCGCATCTACCTTGGGCGCGCCGAGCTGGGCGGCGCGATGCGGGCGCGCAAGCTGACGCTGAGCGGCCCGAGGGTTCTCCAGCGCGCCTTCGGGCGCTGGTTCACCTGGAGCGCGTTCGCCCGGGCCAGCCGCCAGACCGACCAGCGCCGGAGGGCGGCGTCGCGACTCGCCGATCCCGAGAGGGTACGGGTCGGATAGCGCTGCCGGCGTGTCCTCGCTCGATCGCATGAGCGACGGGAAGCGCAGTCCGAAACGCCAGTGATACTCGACGCCGGAGGCCACGGTGGAGAACCAAGACGTGGTCGAGATGGCGCGGCGCAAGCTTCGCAGGCGAGCCTCCTCCTTTCCTCCCGGAGTAAGCGACAGTCGCGGCGATGGACCAAGCGATTGCCACGGCCCACGCCGCCCTGCCGGGCAACGCGCTGCCTCGGACGCCGTCCTGCGAAGACGTCGCGGCGGTGGGAGCCATGGCTCGCCGGGGTCGCCGTGCGGGCCAACCAAGGTCGACCTCACGGTATCCGGACTGAAATCGGACTCGCCCCCGAGGATCGGGATCGCTGGCAGCGCGCCGGCAGGCGTGCGCGCTCAACAACGTGCCGTTTGCAGGAACCGCCGGCCGACGGCCGCAGCAGGCGAAACTCGACCTTCTGCAGGCCTGCAGAAGGACTTCGGTTCGGACGAACGAGAATCGGCCTGCAAACCGGGCGTTTTCCCTGGAACGGCCGACGATCGGCCCGCGGCGAGTCCGGAGTCAGTCCGACCCGACGCAGACGCACAAGCCGATGGGGCGCGCAAAAAAAGGCCTGCAAATGAGGCTGTCGCGCAAAGCCTCTGAGCGGGGCTTGGTGCTCAGCTCCGTGTGGATCGTTGCGGTTTCTGGCGAGCCGGGGGCGGCTGGCACCCGCCGTCTTCTGCCCTCAGGCGGTGGTGGCGAGCGGCATCCCCGTTCGGTTGGCGGCGAGGCCGGCGCGCCAGAGCTTTAAGAGGTTGTGGGTCGCGGCGATCAGCCGCCATTCCGATTTGCA
>JBKGUS010000296.1:0-5950 GCA_046462295.1 Thermoleophilaceae bacterium
GCGCGCACGGCCTCGCCGGCGCTGGCTCACGTCGATAAGGCGCGCCGGGGCGCGCGGGTCGGGCCGAGCTTCCCGATCCTCGAGTACGAGCAGCTGAACGCCCCGCAGATCCAGTCCCGCCTCAAGGACCTGACGCCCGCGCAGCTCCGCAAGGTGCGCGACTACGAGACGCGCAACGCGAACCGCAAGACGGTCCTGAAGGCGATCGAGACGAAGCTGGGCTAGGTAGCCTCGGTCCCCATGGGTGGGGCCGAGACACAGGCGACCAGGCCGCGACGCGGCGACGAGCTCGAGCTCACGATCGACCGGCTCGCCCACGGCGGCGCCGGCGTCGCGCGCACCGACGGCTATGTCGTGTTCGTCCGCGGCGCCGTGCCGGGCGACCGCGTGCGCGCGCGAGTCGGCAAGTCCAAGCGCTCGTTCGCCGAGGCCGACACCGTCGAGCTGCTCGAGCCCTCGCCCGACCGGGTGGAGCCGGTGGCCCCGCACCCGGGCGCCCCGTGGCAGGTGCTGCCCTACGAGCTCCAGCTGCGCGAGAAGGAGGACCAGGTGCGCGACGCCCTGGCGCGCATCGGGCGCTTCGAGGACCCGCCGGTCGAGCGGATCGTGCCGGCCGTCGAGCCGCTCCGTTACCGAAACAAGCTCGAGTACTCGTTCGGTGAGGACGAAGGGGGCGAGCTCGTGCTCGGCTTCCACCGCCCCGGCCGCTTCGACGCCATCGACGACGTGACGCTCGACATCCTCGCCTCGGAGCGCGTGGACGAGCTGCGCGAGGCGGTCAAGTCCTGGTGCCGCGAGGAGGGGCTGACGGCCTGGGACCGGCGCGCGCAGAACGGCCTGCTGCGGAACCTGGTGGTCCGTGAGGGCCGGCGTACCGGGCAGCTCCAGGCGCGCCTCGTCACGAGCCCCGGCTCGAGCTTCCGGGTGGACGAGCTCGCCGCGGCAACGCCGGCCGAGAGCTTCCTGTGGACGCGCGCCGCGGGGGTGGCGGAGACGACGCGCGAGGGCGAGACGCAGGTCGTGAAGGGGACGGCCCACATGGAGGAGGAGCTGTCCGGCCTGCGCTTCCGCATCTCGCCCGACGCCTTCTTCCAGACCAACACGGAGATGGCGGAGCGACTCTACGGCGTCGCGGTCGCTCTGGCCGGCTTGAGTGGACGCGAGCGGGTGTTCGACCTGTTCTGCGGCATCGGCACGATCGCGCTGGTCCTGGCCCTCGACGCCGGCGAGGTGTGGGGTGTCGAGATCGTCGAGGAGGCGGTGGCCAACGCGATCGAGAACGCCCGCCTGAACGGAGTGGACAACACGAGCTTCTTCGCCGGCGACGTCCGGCTGGCGACACGACCCCTGCTCGAGCGCTCCGGCCGCCCGGACGTGGTCGTGGTGGATCCGCCGCGCGCCGGGCTGTCCCAGAAGGTGGTACGGCGCGTGCTCGAGGCGGAGGCCGACAGGATCGTCTACGTGTCCTGCAACCCGACCACGCTGGCGCCGAACGCTCGGCAGATGGTGGACGCGGGCTACGAGCTGAAGACGGTGCGGCCGGTGGACATGTTCCCCCAGACGCCGCACATCGAGTCTGTCGCTCTGCTGGCGCGGAGCGCCTAGTCCGGCGCCTCCACGTCCTCGTCGAGCGCGACCTCTTCATTGGCATGGACGGTGCACAGATACGGCCCGCCGCCGTCGAGCGCCGCCTTGATCTCCTGCTGGGTGAGCGTCGCCCCGCACTCGGCGCACTTGCGCTCGATCACCGGGTCGACGCCTTCGCGCTCCTCCAGATCCACTAAGCCTCGCTTCCGATGACGTGGGTGACGGGCAGGCCGGTCGCCGCGCCCGCCTTGCGCGGCAGATCGATGTGCAGCCATTTCGACAGCCGCAGCGGAAGGGTAGACACGATCAGCTCGTCGTACTCGTGGAAGTTGCACTCGTCGCAGATGGCCGCGAGGGGATCGGGATCGCCGACCTTGGCCTCCTTCACGTTCAGACCCTCCTCGCGGAGCTCCTCCACGAAGGCCTGGCGGTGCTGCTCCGCCTCATCGCCGCCGGCGTGCATGTCGGCGGCCCAGGCGAGGCCGTGGGGCGTGGAGGGAATCAGCAAGGTGAATTCACACGGACCGTGTACGACCCGCTGGCGGAGCGCGTCGAGAAGCTCGGGGGACTCCGCGGTGCGGTTTGCGACGACCAGCACGCTGGCCATGTGCGGCAGGTTACCTACCTGCGGCATCCTGCCGCAGGTACCGATCGGATTGCCGCCGTCCGGGCGGCTTTTCAGTACGGAGGGAAGTCTGCGTACCACTCACCCAGCGCCCGGAACGCCCCCCAGAACTCCCGCTTGGCGTCCTCCTCGTCGAGCGAGCGGTCGATGTCCGGCACGTACAGCACCTCGCACGACGGCGTGAGCCGCTGCACCTCGCCCGGCTTCGGCTCGACCACGCGGCCGAGCGGGACGCCGAGCATGTTCAGCTCCTCGAGCGCATCCTCGCCCATCACGACGACGATGCGCGGCTGCACGATCGCCAGCTCCTCCAGCACGCGGGCGCGGCACTCCGGCGCCGAGTCGTCGCTGTCGTGCACGGGGCACTTGACGAACACCGTTCCGTAGACCGCCAGCGGATCGATCCCCAGCCGCTTGAAGCTCTTCATCAGCGCGCTGCCGGCCCTGCCGTAGAACGCCACGCCCTCCTCGATCTCCGAGGGCATCGGGATGAACTTGAGCATGAAGATGTCCGCCTGCGGGTGTCCAGACCCGAGCACGGGCATGAGGTTGCCGCGCGGGCAGTGCTCGCAACCCTGGATCTCGCGCGTGAGCTGGTTGAGCTCGCGGATCGCGCGCTCCAGGTACTTCTCCCTGATCTCGTCGTCGGTAGCCGGCACCTGAGCTGAAGGCTTTGACGGGCCGGGCTTCGCTCCTCTCGAACGCATCACTTCTTGCCGCTCCGCGAGCGCGAGCCGCCGCGGGTCTGGAGGAACTTGAGCGCCTGCACGTACAGCAGGGACTGGCGCTTGCGGACGATGTCGGCGTCGCGCAGCGACTCGAGGAACTCCTCCGGCCCGTCGAAGTCGCGCATCCTGATCTTCACCGACCCGAGACCCTGCACCACGTGCGAGTCCGAGCCGGCCCCGGCCACGATCCGGTACTTGGCCGCGAAGCGGGCCGCCTCCTCGTTGAACGCCGAGAACGCCACGCGCGGGTTGAACACCTCGATCGCGTCGATGTCGCCGACCACGTCGAGGAGGTGCTCGTAGTCGGGCACCGCGTGCATGCGGTCGAACGGATGCGGGACGTAGACGAGCCCGCCCTGGCGCCGGATCTCGGCGATCGTCTCCTGCAGCGTCATACCGCGCGGGATCTTCTCCTCGATGAAGAGGCCGATCACCTCGCCCTGGTCGGCGGTCTTCACCTCCTCGGCGACGATCACCTTGATCCCGTCGGCCCGGTCGCGGGCCTGGAGCGCACCGGAGATCTCGTTGTGGTCGGTGATCGCGATGGCGCCGAGGCCGACCCGCTTGGCCGTGTCGAGCAGCATGTCCACGGGCGTTGCGCAGTCGGGCGAGTGGTCCGTGTGCATATGCAGGTCGACGTGGATGTAGTCGCGCTCCTGCAGGAGCCGCTGCACGTGCGGCCGCCCGTTGCCGTGCCGCCGCGCGGCGATCTCCTCGAACAGTGCCTCGAACTCGTCGGCCACGCGCGACCACTCGAGGTAGGCGTGCGCGTCTTCCACGCGGCGCGCGAAGTCGGCCACGAGCGACGGGTCGGCGATCAGCCGCTCGAGCTGAGCGGCGAGCGTGATCGCGTCGCGTGGCTCGAACAGAAGGCCGAGCTCGCCGTCGCGCAGGGCCTCCTCGTACTGCGGCAGCCTGGACACGACCGGCACAGCGCCACCGGCAAGCGCCCTGAGCACGAGCTGCGGGGCGGGCGCGGCGCCGGCCGAGGCCGCCACCGCGATGTCCGCCCGGGCCAGGTGCTGCGCCTCCGAGCCGTCGGCAGGGCCGGCCAGGCGTACCCGCTCGCGCAGCCGCCGCGAGAGGCTGACGGCAGACGCCGCGGCGGGGTCGCGCAGCCAGATAGTGGCGCGCCAGTCGAGCGCGGCGGGCAACCTGCGCAGCGCCCGGAGGAAGAGGCGCAGCGCGCCGCGCTCCTCCTCGGCCGAGAACACGATCTCGGGCGGGCCGCTGTTCGCGCCGGGGCGGTGGAGCAGGTCGGCGCCCGGCCGGATCACGCGGTACTCGCCGGGGAAGTAGCGCTCGATCATGTCGCGCGTGGCGGCGAAGCTCGCCGTGCGGCCGTCGAGGCGGCCAAACAGCCGCTCCACGACGCGGCGGCCGACCTGGGTGGAGACGAAGCGCTCGGTGGTCGAATGGAAGGTGCCGACGTTCAGCGCGCGCGAGTGGCGCAGCGCCGCCGACGCCGCGCTCGGGGCGAAGGGCTCGTGCACGTGGACGAAGTCGAAGTCGGTCTGCTCGAGCAGCTCCTCGAGCGTGCGCGACACGTCGAGCGGCAGCGACACCGATCCACCCCGTCTGAACGGCAGCGACTGGCCGACCGCGAGCACGGGGGTGCCGCCGGGATCGGCAGCCCAGACGGCGTCGGGATCAGAGCCGAGCCGCTCCACGATCGCGCGCCCGTCGCGCACGAGCTCGCGCGAGTCGGACGGCGCCACCACCACCACTCGGTGGCCGCGCACGCAGAGCTCGTCGGAGAGGCGCTCGACGAACCGGTTGACCTCGTGGTGCTGCTCCCAGGGCCACGGGGTGACCTGGGCGATCGAGAAGCTCACCCGCCGCAGGATACGATCGCCCCGCCGTGACGGACTTTCCAACAGTGCGGGTGGCCGCCGTCCAGGCGACGCCGTCTGCGGGATCGGGGTGAACGAGCGCGAGGCGGCCCGGCCCGGCACGCTCAACAACGCGCTTCTGCTGATCGGCCCGGAAGGCCTCATCTGGAAGCACCGCAAGCTGATGCCGACGCATCACGAGCGGCTCTTCCACGGCATCGGCGCCGGCGACGACCTCGGAGTGGCGGAGACGCCCGTGGGCAGGGTCGGCGGGCTGATCTGCTGGGAGAACCGGATGCCGCTGGCGCGCTGGGCCGTTTACCGCGGCGGCCCGCAGATCTGGGTGGCGCCCACGGCCGACGACTCGGACGGCTGGATCGCGTCGATGCGCCACATCGCAATCGAGTCCGGGGCGCACGTCGTCTCGGCGCCGCAGCTCATTCCGCGCGACGCCTTCCCGGCCGACTTCCCGCTCGAGCTGCCCGACAAGGACGTGCTCGGACGCGGTGGCGCGTGCGTCGCCGAGCCGGCCTGGGGCGAGCTGATCGCCGGCCCGCTCTATGGCGAGGAGGGGATCGTCGTCGCCGACTGCGACCTACGCCGTGGCCTGCATGCGAAGCGCTGGTTCGACGCCGTCGGCCACTACGGCCGGACGGACGTGCTGACCGCGCCCTTGGGCGAGCCCGGCAGCTTGGGCGCGCCGCCGTAGCGCTCGATGAACTCCTCGGTCATCTGACGCGCCACATCGTCCGGGTGCTGCTCGGGCGGCGACTTCATCAGGTAGGCGCTCGGGCCCACGATCGGGCCGCCGAGGCCGTGGTTCAGCGCGAGCTTGCAGCAGCGCACCGCGTCGGTGACGATGCCCGCCGAGTTCGGCGAGTCCCACACCTCGAGCTTCATCTCGGCCACGAGCGGCACGTCGCCGAAGGCCTCGCCCTCGAGCCGGATGTGCGCCCACTTGCGGTCGGTCAGCCACGGCACGTAGTCCGAGGGGCCGACGTGCACGTCGTCCGCGGGCAGCTCGTGGCCCATGATCGAGGTCACGGCCTGCGTCTTCGAGATCTTCTTCGACTCGAGCCGGTCGCGCTCGAGCATGTTGTAGAAGTCCATGTTGCCGCCCACGTTGAGCTGCGAGGTGCGCTTGAGCTGCACGCCGCGCTCGTGGAACAGCCGCGCCA
>JBKGUS010000297.1:0-2872 GCA_046462295.1 Thermoleophilaceae bacterium
GGGGCACGCTTGCGTGCCCCACACGCCGGCCAGGCCGTGCGCGGACAGCGCGCCGACCGGGTCATCGAGCTTCTTCTCGATCGCCAGCACCGAGTAGACCACGAGGATGCCGGCCACGAGGCCGATGATCGGGGCCGCCCAGAACTCGACGTACCCCGAGGGCGCCGTGATGCCGACGAGCCCCGCGATCGCGCCGTTGCCGGTCATGCCGACGTCGAGCGCCTTGAAGCGCAGGTAGCTCACCAGCGAGGCGCCGATCACGCCGGCGGCCGCGCCGAGCTGGGTGACGAGCATGACCTCGGCGAAGCGCGAGCCGCTCGTGCCGAGCGTGGAGCCGCCGTTGAAGCCGAACCAGCCCAGCCACAGGATCAGCACGCCGAGGCCGACGAGCGGCATCGAGTGCCCGGGGATCGCCCGCGGCTTGCCGTCCGGGCCGTACTTGCCCCGGCGCGGGCCGAGCAGCAGCAGCGCCGCCAGCCCGCCCGTCGCGCCGACCAGGTGGACGACCGTCGAGCCGGCGAAGTCCTGGACACCGCCGCCGATGTCGCCCAGGAACCCGCCGCCCCAGGTCGCGTGCGCGATCAGCGGGTAGATGACCGCCGCGAACACGATCGCGTAGATCACGTAGGCGCTGAACTTGATGCGCTCGAGCGTCGTCCCCCAGACGATCGCCAGCGAAACGGCGCAGAACATGAACTGGAACAGCATGAACGCCGACGTCGAGCCGACGATCTCCTCGCCCGCGAGCGTGCCGCCGCTGGAGAAGAAGAACCCGGAGTCCCCGAACAGCCAGCCGCCGCCGCCGAACGCGAGGGCGAACCCGCAGGCCCACCAGGCGATCGTGCCGAGCGAGAAGTTCACCACGATCTTCGCGATCCCCATGCCGACGTTCTTGCCGCGCGAGAAGCCGATCTCCAGGAACGCGAACCCGGCCTGCATGAACATGACGAGCACGGCCGCGACCAGGATCCAGGTCACGTTCAGCTCGTCCACCACCGTGGTCAGCGACGGCTCCATCGCAGTCTTGCCTCCTCAGTAGGAATCCACCCGGCCGGAAGTGTCGGCCGCGGCGGCGCGATGGTCTTTGTCCCGCTGTCGAAGATTCGCCGCCGGTCTTGCTCCATCCGGTCGAGCGGCCATCGGGGGGCGCGGATCTTTGGACAGGCGGCCTTCGACGCCGGGGTCGCGCGCGCAAGAATCAGCGGGCCCGCGACCGGAGGAGGAGGAGTCAAGTGGCGATCACGGATCTCGTGAACGGGAAGGTCACCGAGCCTCTCAGCGCCCGCCAGCAGGCGGGCGACCGGCCCGTCGAGCCCGCGGACGTGCTGGCGCTGGCGGAGCGCCACAGCGCCCAGATGGTCGACCTCAAGTTCACCGACCTGCCCGGGACCTGGCAGCACATGGGGATGGCGCTCGCGAGCCTGGACGAGGAGGCGCTCGAGCATGGGATCGGCTTCGACGGCTCCTCGATCCGCGGCTTCCAGGAGATCTACGAGTCCGACATGCTGCTGCTGCCGGACCCGTCGACGGCCATCCTGGACCCGTTCTACGAGGCGCCGACGATCTCGCTCGTCTGCACGGTGCTGGACCCGATCACGCGCGAGCCGTACACCCGCGATCCGCGGTACGTCGCGATCAAGGCCGAGGAGCATCTGCGCTCCAGCGGCATCGCCGACGTCTGCTACATCGGCCCGGAGGCGGAGTTCTACGTCTTCGACCACGTCGCCTTCGACCAGCAGGCGCACACGGCGTTCTACGAGGTCGACTCCGAGGAGGGCCACTGGACCTCGGGGCAGGGCTTCCAGCGGCGCGGCGAGGGGCTGGCCGCGCTCGGCTACACGAACCGCTCGCAGGAGGGCTACTTCCCCGCCCCGCCGAACGACACGCTCAGCGACCTGCGGAGCACCATGGTGATCGTGCTCGAGGCGCTCGGGATCCGGACCGAAAGCCACCACCACGAGGTCGGCGGGCCCGGCCAGGGCGAGATCGACCTGCGCTTCCTGCCGCTGCTGGAGATGGCCGACGCGCTCCAGCTGCACAAGTATGTGGTCAAGAACACCGCCAAGCAGGCGGGCAAGTCGGCGACGTTCCTGCCGAAGCCGATCTTCGAGGAGAACGGCTCCGGCATGCACGTGCACCAGTCGCTGTGGAAGGCCGGCGAGACGCTGATGCACGACGCGGACGGCTACGGGCTGCTTTCACCGCTCGCGCTGCACTACGCGGCCGGTCTGCTCACCCACGCCCGCGCGCTGCTGGCGTTCTGCGCCCCCACGACGAACTCCTACCGCCGCCTGGTCCCCGGCTACGAGGCGCCGGTGCTGCTCAAGCACTCCCAGCGCAACCGGTCGGCGGCGGTGCGCATCCCGATGTACTCGCCGTCGCCCAAGTCCAAGCGGCTGGAGTTCCGCCCGCCCGACCCGCTTGCCAACCCGTACCTCGCGTTCCCGGCGATGCTGATGGCGGGGCTCGACGGGATCGAGCGCGAACTCGACCCAGGCCAGCCGATCGACCTCAACCTCTACGAGCTCCCGCCGGACCAGCTCGCCGACATCCCGACCGTCCCGACCACGCTCGACGAGGCGCTCGACGCGCTCGAGGCCGACCACGCGTTCCTGACCAGGGGCGGCGTCTTCACCGACGACCTGGTCGCGACCTACATCGAGTTCCGGCGCGAGCAGTCCGACCGCGTGAAGATCCGGCCGCACCCGTACGAGTTCCCGCTCTACTTCGACGGCTAGGGCGAACCCGCGCGCCGGATCTTTGGACAGATGGACAAAGGTCCGGACGCGGGTCGTGTCTACGCTGCGCGGCGACCCAGGCCAGTCCCCGGAGGAGGACCCACTACAACCATGCCTGCACGCACGCGCACAGC
>JBKGUS010000298.1:0-19140 GCA_046462295.1 Thermoleophilaceae bacterium
CGCGCTGCTGTGGGCGCCGGTCGGCGGCGTCGACGGCATCGAGTGGTTCTGGGTCGTGCTCGCGTTCCTGTTCGACATCGGCGCGCTCGGCGCAGGCGCGAGGTCCCGAAGCAGCGACTAGCCGGACGGCGGCCGCCGCGTGGCGCGCGCCCAGCCGTAGCGCACCCACAGGAGGACGATGTCGGCGGCGGCGCTCCAACAATGGCCGACCGGGCCGGTCACGAGCCATGCGGCGAGACGGTCGGTCGGCCTCACGAACGCGCAAGGTACTCTCAGGCGCTCATGGCCGCCGCCGTAAGCACGAAGACCACCGAGCTCGACGACTCGCGCGTGCGCGTGGAGGTGGAGGTCCCCGCCGACGCGCTCGAGAGCGCATTGCGGAGCGCCGCCGCCGACCTCGGCCGCGAGATCCGTGTGCCGGGGTTCCGGAGCGGCAAGGTGCCGCCGGAGGTGGTGCTGCAGCAGGTCGGCCGTGAGGCCGTGATGGACGAGGCGCTGCGCCGCGGGCTGCCTGGCTGGTACGAGGAAGCCGTGGCGGACGCCGGCATCACGACAGTCGGCGATCCCCAGCTCGACCTCTCCGACCTCCCGGAGAAGGGGTCGCCGCTGGCGTTCACGATCGAGGTGGGCGTGGTGCCGCCGGCGAAGCTCGGCGAGTACAAGGGCCTCGAGGTGGGGCGGCGCGAGCCTTCGGTCGATCCCCAGGAGGTCCAGGCGGAGCTCGAGCGCATGCGCGAGTCACTGGCGGCGCTCGACACGGTCGACCGCCCGGCGGGGCAGGGCGACTTCCTCGTGGTCGACTTCCTCGGCACGATCGACGGCGAGCCGTTCGAGGGCGGCGAGGCGCGCGGGCACCTGGTCGAGCTCGGCGCAGGCCGGCTGATCCCGGGCTTCGAGGAGCAGCTCGAGGGCGCGGCGGCCGGCGACGAGCGCGAGGTGAAGGTGACCTTCCCGGACGACTACCAGGCAGAGCACCTGGCCGGGAAGGACGCCGTGTTCGCGGTGGATGTCAAGGAGGTGAAGGAGAAGCGCCTGCCGGAGCTGGACGACGAGTTCGCCGAGCAGGCCGGCGGCTTCGACTCGCTCGACGAGCTGCGCTCCGAGGTCGAGGAGCGGATCGGGCAGGCCGAGGAGCGCCGCATCGAGAGCGAGTTCCGCGAGGCCGCGGTGGACGCGGCGGTGGCGGCGAGCACGATCGACATCCCGCACGAGCTGGTGCACGCGAAGGCCCACGACATGTGGCACCGGACGGCCCGGCGGATGGCGCAGCAGGGGATCGATCCCCAGCAGTACCTGACCATGACCGGTAAGACGGAGGAGGAGCTCGCAACCGAGGCCGAACCCGACGCCGAGCAGGCGCTGAAGCGCGAGGCCGTGCTGGCGGAGGTCGTGAAGGCGGAGGGCATCGAAGTCTCGGACGAGGAGATCGAGACCGCACTGCGCGAGGCGGCCGGCCCCGACGCGAGCGACAAGCAGCTCAAGCGCGCGCTGAAGCGCGCCCGCAAGCAGGGCGCCGAGGAAGCCCTGCGGGACGACATCGCGATGCGAAAGGCGGTCGACCTGCTCGTGGACTCGGCGAAGCCGATCCCCGTGGAGCAGGCCGCCGCGCGCGAGAAGCTGTGGACACCGGAGAAGGAACGGGCCGCGGAGGGCGCGGGCGAGCTCTGGACGCCGGGCTCGTCTTAGCGCTGTTGTTGCCTTTGTAACCCCCGCGTGCGCTTGGGCGCGGGACGCTTCCCCGGCAATGAAGGGGAGTCCGAAGCCGCCCTCGGGGAGGCTCAATACGAAAGTTGCCTCACCGGCAACAAACGTGTTGAGCCTCCCGCCGAGGCCGTGATCGTCGCCTGGGCCGAGCGCCAGCATGCCCTGATCACCCTTCCCCAGCTGCAGTTACTCGGCTTGGGGCGCAGCGGCGTGTCGCGCCGAGCGAAGAGCGGCCGGCTCCACCGGGTCCACCGTGGGGTATATGCAGTGGGCCGGCCTGATCTCACGCAGCACGGCCACTGGATGGCCGCCGTGCTCGCGTGTGGCCCCCGAGCGGTGCTGTCGCACCGCTCGGCCGCCGCACTGCATGGCTTGCGTCAGGACCACCGGGCCAAGACCGACGTCACCCTGCCCGGTCGTTCGGGGAGGTCCCGCCCCACCATCGACGTCCATACGAGCCTCACCCTTGAGGAGGCGGACATCACCACAGTCGACGGCATTCCCTGCACAACCGTCGCCCGCACGCTCGTCGACCTCGGCGAGGTGACGAGCCGCCAAGCGGTCGAGCGGGCGGTCAGCCAGGCGGAAATGCTGCCGCGTCCAGCGCCTCACCCTCGCTGGCTTCACGGTCGTGCGCTTCACGTGGCGCCAGGTGGCGAACCAGCCCGGCAGCGTGGCGGAAGCCCTGCGAACCCTCCTCGCTAGACTGGCGCGCCCATGAGTCCTCTCGTTCCGATGGTCGTCGAGCAGACCTCCCGCGGGGAGCGCGCCTTCGACATCTACTCGCGCCTCCTCAACGAGCGAATCGTCTTCCTCGGGACCCCGGTCACCGACGAGATCGCCAACCTGATCGTCGCCCAGCTCCTCCACCTCGAGTCGGAGGACCCGGACAAGGACATCTCGCTCTACGTCAACTCGCCCGGCGGCTCGGTCTACGCCGGCCTCGCGATCTACGACACGATGCAGTTCATCAAGCCCGACGTGCAGACGATCTGCGTCGGGATCGCGATGTCGATGGGCGCCCTGCTGCTGTCCGGCGGCGCCGAGGGCAAGCGCATGGCCCTGCCCAACGCGAAGATCCTCATCCATCAGGTCAGCTCCGCCTTCCAGGGCCAGGCGACCGATATCGAGATCCACGCGAAGGAGATCATCGACGTGCGCCGCCGGCTCGACGAGATCCTCGCGAAGCACACCGGGCAGGACATTGAGAAGGTGGCGCGCGACACCGAGCGCGACTACTTCATGAGCGCGGAAGAGGCGCAGGAGTACCACCTCATCGACCGCGTTATTTCCCAGCACTAGGACACCTGTCGAGCCCTCCGCCCCCTCGTGGCCCTGCGGGTTACCCTGGCAGTCCGGCCGCTGTTCGTTGAAGGGACGCGGGGGTCGAGGGAGTATTTCTGCGGTACCCTCGTCCAGCTGAGGGAGAACTAGAACGCGTGGCCCGACCTACGGACTCCAACGAGCAACTCCTGTGCAGCTTCTGCGGCAAGTCGCAGCGGCAGGTCAAGAAGCTGATCGCCGGGCCCGGCGTCTACATCTGCGACGAGTGCATCGATCTCTGCAACGAGATCATCGACGAGGAGCTCACCGGGGCGCCCACCTTCGATCTCGAGAACCTGCCGAAGCCGAAGGAGATCTACTCCGTCCTGCAGGAGTACGTGGTGGGACAGGAGCCGGCAAAGCGGACGCTGTCGGTGGCCGTCTACAACCACTACAAGCGCGTCCAGATGATGCAGTCGGACGGCGAGCAGGACCTGGAGCTGCAGAAGTCCAACATCCTGCTGCTCGGTCCCACCGGCTGCGGCAAGAAGCTGCTCGCCCAGACGCTCGCCAAGATCCTGAACGTCCCGTTCGCGATCGCGGATGCGACCGCGCTGACGGAGGCGGGCTATGTCGGCGAGGACGTCGAGAACATCCTGTTGAAGTTGATCCAAGCCGCCGACTTCGATGTGAAGAAGGCTGAGACCGGGATCATCTACATCGACGAGGTCGACAAGATCGCGCGCAAGGCCGACAACCCGTCGATCACGCGCGACGTGTCAGGCGAGGGTGTTCAGCAGGCGCTGCTGAAGATCCTCGAGGGGACCGTGGCGTCGGTGCCGCCGCAGGGCGGGCGCAAGCACCCGCACCAGGAGTTCCTCACGATCGACACGACGAACATCCTGTTCATCTGCGGCGGGGCGTTCGCCGATCTCGATCGCGTGATCGAGCGGCGAATCGGACACAAGGGCGTTGGCTTCGGGGCGACGGTGTCGTCGAAGCACAACAAGGACACCGGCGACCTGTTCGAGCAGGTGCTGCCCGAGGACCTCGTCGACTACGGACTCATCCCCGAGTTCATCGGCCGGCTTCCTGTCGCGTCCGTGATCCATCAACTCACGCGCGACGACCTCGTCACGATCCTGACCGAGCCACGCAACGCCCTCGTCAAGCAGTTCCAGCGCTTCTTCCAGTTCGACGGGATCGAGCTGGTCTTCGCCGACGACTCGCTGCAGGCGATCGCCGACCGCGCGCTCGATAGAGAGACGGGCGCGCGCGGGCTTCGCTCGATACTCGAGGAGACGCTGCTCGACGTGCAGTTCGAGCTGCCGTCGCGACGCGACGTGAAGAAGTGCGTGGTGACCAAGGAGACGATCGAGAAGGGCCTCAAGCCCACGCTGGTCACCGAGGCCGCGCCCGAGGAGGACACGGGCGAGCACCGCGCCGAGTCGGCCTAGCCGCCGAGTCGGCCTAGCCGGCTGCAAACCTTCGCATCGCGGCGTCATCGGCGCAGGGCCGTGCAGAGGACTGTCCCTGCGCCTCTTCCTTGCGCTGCTCGGTTTTGCTCGGCAATGCCGACTCGGTCCTCGAGGCTCGACCTTGCGCGAGGCGGCAGCCCGGGCTACCACTTGGACGCGCGCATCGTTCGCGCAGGGCCGCGCGCCGCCGAGTACCCGGCGCCGCCGGGCGGCGCCGGGTACTCTCGCGCGCGTGCGGCTTCGCCTCCTCGAGCGTATGGGGAGCGCCCTGGGGTTCTCTCCCGAGGGGAGGTCGGTGCGTGTCTGGATCCGAGGAATGCCGGGCGGCGACGAGACCGAAGTCGTGGCCGGCACGATCACCGAGGTGCGCGAGGACGGCGCCGTGCTCTTCCTCCGCGAGCCCGAGCAGGAGCAACGCTGGATCCTCGCCGTGCCACACGAGCCGGGGTGGGGATTGCAGGCGCTGTGGTTCAGCTTCATCGCCGTGGACGCCTTCGAGCTGGACGGCCGTGAGCGGCTGGGCCGGTGGTTCATCCGGCTGGGCTCGCCGCCCTGAGCCGGAGGCGCTCTCACCCCTGCCTCGAGCCCGCTGCGGCACCCGCCCGAGGGCGGCCTCATCCTCAACACCGGCCTTCTGACCCAGACCTGGGCCGTTGGTCCGAATTTCATCCGCAAGTTGCGGACAAAAAACCCGCAAATTGCGACATTAGAGCGGACTCATGCTTGAGCGAGAAGCTCGCTTTCAGGGTAGGAATCTCACAAGGTTTGCCCGCGTAATCAGTGCGAAGGGGAACGCAGTGGGCGGTATTCGGAGGGGGAGTTGAGAAGGACGCGAGGATCGGGCGGCGCCCCACCGGCGTCCCGGATCACGCCGATCACTCTGAGTCTCGCCCTGGTCCTCGCCCTCTTCGCCGCGTCGCCGGCGATCGCCCAGGTATCGCTCCCGGAATCGCAGACGCCGGTGACCGAGTCGCTGTCGCAAGCCGTGCCGGCGACTACCGAGACGGTCACAAACGTCGTCGCGGCAACCGCGCCTGTCACAGAGGCGGCGTCCGGCGTAACACAGGCAGCCGCCCCAACACCGACTGCCCGCACGACCCAGAGCGCGCCCGCCCCGGCCCCGCCGGAGCAGCCCGCCCCGGCGTCGACCTCGGCCGAGCCGGCGGAGTCCGGGTCGGCCCCGGTGGCGACCTCGGTCGCGTCGGATGAGTCTGCGCCGGCCCCGGCGTCGACCTCGGTCGAGCCGGCTGAGTCCGGGTCGGCCCCGGCGTCGACTTCGGTCGAGCCGGCTGAGTCCGGGTCGGCCCCGGCGTCGAGTTCGGTCGGGCCGGTTGAGTCCGCGCCGGCCCCGGCGTCGACTTCGGTAGCGCCGGCTGAGTCCGGGCCCGAGTCGTCGGCTCCCGAGTCGCCGGTCGCCCTTCCGGGCTCGGGCACAGACCTACCCGGACTCGGCGAGCTCGCGACCGAGGTTGCGGACCTGCCGATCGAGGTGCCGGCTCCGGTGGTTGACTCCGCGGTCGCCGACGTGGTCGAGACCCTGCCGGTCGTCGAGGACCTCACGGCCCAGGCACCTGTCGAGGTCGACGAGACCGAAGATCTCGTCGCGGCCGTTCTCGGCGGGACGGAGCCCCCGACCCTTGACCCGGTCGGTCCGCCGACCGACGGCCTGCTCGATCCGGTCGCCCCGGCGACGGATGGTCTCCTCGATCCCGTCGGTTCGACGACCGACGGACTCTTGGATCCGGCCGGCACCGCGACAGATGGATTGCTCACCGCGGTAGCTCCGATCGCGGATGTGGTGCTGAATCCGGTTGGTCCGGTTGTCGATGACCTCGTCGATCCGGTCGCTCCGATCACTGAGGCGGTGCTTGACCCCGTCGCCCCGATCGTCGACGAAGTCCTCGATCCGGTGGTTCCGGTTGTCAAGGGTCTGGTGGATCCGGTGGTTCCGGTTGTCGAGGGCGTGGTGGATCCGGTGGTCCCGGTGGTCGAGGGTCTGGTCGATCCGATCGTTCCGATCCTCGACGGGCTCGTCGATCCAGTGGTTCCGGTGGTCGAGGGTCTGGTCGATCCGGTCGTCCCGGTCGTCGAGGGTCTGGTCAGTCCGATCGTCCCGGTCGTCGAGGGTCTCGTCGATCCGATCGTCCCGCTCCTCCATGGTCTCGTCGAGCCCCTTGCTCCGGTCGTCGACGGTCTGGTCGATTCGCTCGGTCCGGTGGTCGTCGATCTGCTCGAGCCCCTCGGCCCGGTCGTGGACGCCGTGCTTCAGCCCATCGCGCCCGTCGTCAACGGCCTCACCGCCCCGCTCGCTCCGGTCACCGAGGGCCTGCTTCAGCCCGTTGTCTCGATCGTCGACGGCGTCCTCACCCCGCTGGCCCCCGTCATGACCCTGCCGACGCTTCGCGGCCTTTCGGGCGAGCGGAGCGACCGCACCACCAGCTCCGGTTCCGCCTCGTCGCCCTCCGGTCCTCCGCCGTCCGGCCCCAACACCCCTCGCGGTTCAGAGGCCCCGGCCGGCTCTCAGCCCGGCACCTCCTCCGGCCCGGCCCTCGCAGCGCAGCCCGGGGTCCCGCAGCTCCCCATCGAGTCCGGCGCGTCGCCGCTCCATCCGGGCGCCCACGCGGGCTCCGGGCCGCACGACTACAGCCTCCCCGGCTGGGCCGCCGCACTCCAGCGCCAGCTCCAGCTCGACGGCACGGGCCCGGCCCTAGGAGCCAGCCTCCTGAGCGGCTCGGCCGCGCCTGACGCCGCCCACGCCATCGGTGGCGGCAGCGGCTCCTCGCCGAGCTCCGGCTCGCTTCCAGCGGCCGGCTCCGGCGCCGCGGGCATCGCCTCCAGCGCTCTCTTCGCTCTTCTCGTGTCGTTCACGGCCTTCGCGCTGTGGCACCTCGCGCGCTTGTTGCTCACGCCCGCGCGCTGGCGGCCACAGGCGTTCGTGGCCGTCCTCGAGCGACCTGGCTAGCCCGTCCGGGCTTCGACCAGGACTGCCCCGGCCGCGGGATGCGGCCGGGCAACGCTCGATTAGGAGAGAACGATGCAAAGGACATACGACGTGCCTGCAGTGCGGGCGGGGCTGGTGGCCCTGGCGGCCACGCTGCTCCTGCTCGCATTGCCGGGCACGAGCATCGCGGGCGGCGCGTCCCAGTCGACCCGGTCCTCCTCCGACGCCACAGCCGGCCTCCTCCAGCGAGGAGCCGGCTACGGGGCCGACGGAGAGGCACCGCGAGTCCGGGCGCTGCAGCGCAAGCTGCGCGCGCTCGGCTGGCGGCCGGGACGCACGGACGGGCTGTTCGGACCACGCACAGAGGCGGCGGTCTCCCGCTTCCAGCAGGCCGCCGGCCTGGCGGCCGACGGGATCGTCGGACCGGTTACGCGCAAGGCCCTCGACCGGGCCTCCGGCGGCCGCCTGACGCGAGGCGCCGGCTACGCCCAGCCGGCCGGCTCGCCCCGGGTCAAGACGCTGCAGCGCGAGCTGCGGCGCCGTGGCCTGCGGCCGGGGCCGATCGACGGCCGGTTCGGCCCTCGCACCGAGGCAGCGCTAGTCCGGCTGCAGCGGCGCCAGGGGCTGCCGGCGAGGGGTCTCGTGGACGCCCGCACCCGGCGCGTGCTGGCGACGCCGACACCGCGCCAGGGCGGCCGGAGAGCGGACCGCCGGTCGCGCAGGAGCCAGCTCCCACGGCCGACTGCGATCGCCCTCACGGGCATGGAGCCGGCCGAGGACCAGACCGGCTGGCTGGTCCTCACTGCGCTCATGGCGCTCGTCCTCGGAGCGGCTGCCGGGCTCCTCGCGGGACGTTTGCGTCCCGGCCCCGCCCACGCCTCGGGGATCGCGCTCGCGCGCGGCGTCGTGGCCGAGGGGATGGCGCGGGCCGCCTCGGTCGGCCGCTTCCGCGGCCACGTGCACGCGCTGGTAGTGGGGAAGCGCGGGCTCAGAGGCACCCAGAACGCCCGCTACCTGATCAGCGACCCCGAGAAGGCGCTGCCGTTCTGGGTGGACCAGGAGGAGATCGACCGGCTCGGCCGCGAGGAGGCCGAGGCGGAGAAGGAACGGGAAGGGGAGGCACCGTCGGAGGCCGCACAGCCCCCGGCGGAGGCCCCACCGGCCGTGCCGGTCCCCGACCAGACCAAGGTGCTCGGCTACGTGAGCGTCGAGCAGAACGGGGACCCGGAAGCCGGCGGGATGCGCGAGCAGGCGCAGTCAATCGACTCGCTGTGCAGGCGCCGCGGGTGGCACCTGCTCGAGCTGGTGCGCGACGTGGAGGCCGCGGGGGGTGGGAGCCTCAAGCGGCCCGGCCTGATGTATGCGGTCGAGCGGGTCGCGAAGGGCGAGGCCTCGTGCATCGTGGTCTCGGAGCTCAGCCGGCTCACCAACTCGGCGGTGGACCTGAGCCGGGTGCTCGAGTCGGTGGCACGCGCCAACGGCAGGCTGGTGGTGATGGACGTGGGCCTCGACACCGCGTCCGACGCGGGCCGGATCGCCGCCAACAGCCTCCTGCGGGTCGGCTCGTGGGAGCGCCGGCGGGTGCTCGAGAGCACCCGCAAGGGGCTCGCCGCGGCCCGGGCCAGGCGAGCGGCGGCCGGGCTGCCGGCGGTGGAGGACATCCCGGCGCTCAAGCAGCGCATCCTCGAGATGCGGGCTGAGGGCATGACCCTCCAGGCGATCGCAGACCAGCTCAACGAAGAGGGCGTCCCCACGATGCGCGGCGGGCAGCTCTGGAGGCCGTCGAGTGTCCAGGCCGCCCTGGGCTACCGCAGGCCGCGCCGCCGCAGGGACGAGGGGGAGCATCACATGTGATCGGTGCGTATACGCAGGCCGAGCCGGGTAGGTACCGCATGTCTTGGCGGCGAGGCAAACGATGTGGCATGCAGGTTGCGTGGCGCTACTGGCAGCGCTGCTGCTGGCCTGCGGGCCGACGCTGGCGGCTGCGCAGGAGGGCCCGCCCGAGCGCCCCGACACCCGTCAGGTCATGTTCGTCGGCAACAACTGGGAGGGCACAGCCGACATCGTCGACGCGCGCACGTTCGAGCGGCTGGCGCGCATCAACACCATCCCGGACAAGGAGGAGCGGCTCGCGGAGATCCAGCGCGACCCCGTCCGGCTGGCGTTCTTCCTCGCCATCCGCCAGGCCGTCGGCGAGGGCAACGACCAGTACACAGACGACATGTTCACCTCGCACGACGGCAGATTCGTCTACGTGTCGCGGCCGAGCTTCGCCGACGTGGTCGGGATCAGCCTCGAGACGCAGCAGATCGTCTGGCGCTTCCCGATGGAGGGGCAGCGCTCGGACCACATGGCGATCTCGCCGGACGGTAAGAGCCTCCTCGTGTCGGACTCGACGGCGAACAAGGTTCACCGGCTCGACACGCGCACCGGGCGCAAGACCGGCGAGTTCCCCTCAGGCGACTCGCCGCACGAGAACAACTACTCGAGGGACGGCAGCCTGATCTTCCACGCGAGCATCGGCCGCGTCTACACGCCCACCGACCAGGAGCTGATCCCGCCGCTCGAGCTGATCCGCGACACCACGAACGGCGAGCGGTACTTCCAGGTCGTGGACGCGAACACGATGCAGGTGCTCGAGCGAGTCGACATGGGCCAGAAGCTCGAGGAGGCCGGCTATCCGGAGATGGACTCGGCGGTGCGGCCGATGGCGCTGTCACCCGACGAGCGCACGCTCTACGCGCAGGTCTCCTTCCACCACGGCTTCATCGAGTACGACCTCGAACAGGACCGCGTCACGCGCGTCGCCAACCTGCCTCTCAGCGAGGAGGCGCAGGCCACCCTGCGCGAGCAGTACCTGCTCGATTCGGCGCACCACGGCCTGGCGATGAACCCGGAGGGGACGAAGCTCTGCGCGGCCGGGACGATGTCGGACTACGCCGCGATCGTGCACAGGGACTCGTTCGCGCACACGATCCTCCCGATCGGCGAGAAGCCCTACTGGTCGACCAACGGACCGGGCGGCACGCACTGCTGGCTGTCCGTCAGCGGCGACGACAAGGTCGTTGTGATCGACTACGCCACCGAGCGGCAGGTCGCGGAGATACCGGTCGGCGACCATCCCCAGCGGGTGCGGCTCGGCGCCGTGCACGAAACCATCCTGGCGGACCTGCCGACGGCACCAGCACGCTAGCCCCGGCCGCCGGGCTGGCAGACTTGGCGCTCAGATGAGCGACGAGCGCCTGAAGATCCTCGAGGAGCGAACCCGGTACGTGCCCGCCGAGGTCGAATCGCGCGTGTTCGAGCGCTGGACCGGCGCTGGCATCTTCCATCCCGAGCCGAAGGGCACGGCCGACGAGAACTACTCGATCGCCGTCCCCCCGCCGAACGTGACCGGCTCGCTGCACATGGGCCACGCCCTGAACGGCTCGATCCAGGACCTGTGCATCCGGGTGGCGCGCATGCGGGGCAAGCGCGCGAAGTGGATCTTCGGCACGGACCACGCCGGGATCGCCACCCAGCGTCAGGTCGAGAAGGCGCTCGAGGCGGAGGGCAAGACCAAGGAGGAGCTCGGGCGCGAGGCATTCGTCGAGCGTGTCTGGGAGTGGCGCCGCGTGCACGGCGGCACGATCACCGAGCAGTTCCGCCGCCTCGGCGCGTCGCTCGACTACGACGACGAGCGCTTCACGATGGACGACGACTACGTCCGCGCGGTAACGCTCGTGTTCGTGAAGCTCTACGAGAAGGGGCTCGTCTACCGCGACAACTACATGGTCAACTGGGACCCCGGGCTGCGCACGGCGATCTCGGACCTCGAGGTCGAGCAGCGGACGGTCGAGGACACGCTCTACTCGATCGACTACCCGCTCGAGTCCGGCTCGGGCTCGGTCACCGTCGCGACCGTGAGGCCGGAGACGATGCTGGCCGACACCGGCATCGCTGTGAACCCCGACGACGAGCGCTACTCGCGGCTCGTCGGCGAGGCGGCGATCCTTCCGCTGGTGGGACGCCGGCTGCCGATCGTCGCGGACGAGCACGTCGACCCGGAGTTCGGCACGGGCGCGCTCAAGATCACCCCCGGCCACGACCCGGCCGACTTCGAGATCGGGCGCCGCCACGGGCTCGACGAGGTGGTGGTGATCGGCGAAGACGGCCGCTTGACCGACGCCGCGCCCGAGCGCTTCCACGGCATGGGCGTCGACGAGGCGCGGCACGCGGTCGTGGCGGCGCTGCGCGAGGAGGGCTTGATCTCGGGCACGCGCCCCTACGAGCACGACGTGCCGCACTCGCACCGCTCCGGCCGGCGCGTGGAGCCGCTCATCTCGCTCCAGTGGTTCTGCGACATGGAGCAGCTCGCCCGCCCGGCCATGGAGGTGGTGCGCGACGGGCGGATCCGCTTCCACCCGGCGAAGCCGTGGACCGACGTCTACCTCGACTGGCTCGAGAACATCCGCCCCTGGTGCATCTCGCGGCAGCTCTGGTGGGGCCACCAGCTGCCGGTCTGGTACCGCGGCGACGAGACCTACGTGGGAACCGAGCCGCCCTCCGGAGACGGGTGGGAGCGCGACCCCGACGTGCTCGACACCTGGTTCTCGTCCGGGCTCTGGCCGTTCGCGACGCTCGGCTGGCCGCGTGAGACGGACCAGCGGCGCGCCTTCTACCCGACCCACGTGCTCTCCACGGCGCGCGACATCATCTTCCTCTGGGTCGCCCGCATGGTCATGTTCGGCATCGAGCTGACCGACCGGATCCCCTTCACCGACGTGAACATCCACTCGGTGATACAGGCGCCGGACGGGCGCCGGATGTCGAAGTCGCTCGGCACCGGAATCGACCCACTGGAGCTGATCGAGCGCCATGGCGCCGACGCGCTGCGCTTCGGCCTGCTCGCGATGTCCTCGGCGCAGGACGTGCGCTTCAACGAGGGCAAGGTGCAGCAGGGGCGTGACCTGGCGAACAAGCTCTGGAACGCCTCGCGGCTGATCCTGCTGCGCGTGTCGGCGGACGCGGCGCCGGACGCCGGCGCCGCCCGGGCGCTGGAGGACCGCTGGATCGTGTCGAGGCTCGAGCGGCTGACCGCGCGGTCCGCCGAGCTCTACGACGGCTTCCGCTTCTCGCACGCTGCGCTCGACCTGTATGGCGCCTTCTGGTCCGAGCTGTGCGACTGGTACCTCGAGCTCGTCAAGCCGCGGCTCTACGAGGACGACAACCGCGAGGTCTCGGCCGTGCTGCTGTGGGCGCTCGAGCGGACGCTGAAGCTGCTGCATCCCGTGATGCCGTTCGTGACCGAGGAGATCTGGTCGTTGATGCCCGAAGCGCGCGGCTCGGCCGCGCGCGCAGGGGACGGTGTCCGGGGAGGGCGCGGCTTGCTGGCGACAGCCGAGTGGCCCGAGGCGGACCCGGAGCGGTTCGACCCGGCTGCGGAGGCGGAGGTGGGTCGGCTGATCGAGGCCGTGACCGCCCTGCGGCGCTATCGCGACGAGGTGGGGGCGAAGGGGCCGGTCCGCGGGCGGCTCGTCGCGGAGGGCTTCGAAGGGCGGGAGGATCAGCTGGCGCGACTCTCCCGCTTCGAGTTCGTGGCCGACGCTTCGGGGAACGGGGACGTACTCGCCACCGTGCCGATCCCCGGCGGCGGCGTGCAGGTCCTGCCCTCCGACGCGTTCGACCCGGCCGAGGCGGAGAAGCGGATCGCGGCACGGCGGGAGCAGCTTCGCGCCGAGATCGAGCGGGCCGAGCACAAGCTGGCGAACGAGAAGTTCGTGGAGCGCGCGCCGGCCGAGGTGGTCGAGGAGGAGCGCCGCAAGCTCGAGGAGTACCGCGAGGCGCTGCGGCGCCTCGGCGACTGACGTTCAGGGCCCGCCGGACCCGGGCAAGCAGCTTCGCATGCGACCAGGAGCTGATCGTCACCGACATCTCCGGCGCGCGCGGGGGCAGCTTCACGGAGATCGACGAGTTCAAGGTCGACCTGCCGGACAACGGGATGGACAACCGGCTGCACTCGCTCGGCATCTCGAACGACGGCAGGTGCGGCTACCTGGCCTACCTCGGCGGCGGCTTCATGGTGGTCGACACGAGCGACTTCGCCCGCGAGGAGCCGAACCCGCAGGTGCGGCTGATCACGCCCGTCGAGCGGCGTGTCTTCTGGACGGACCCGGGCGCGCACAGCGCGGTGAAGCTGTTCGGCCGCCCGTTCGCGCTGACCACCGACGAGGTGTACGGCAAGCTCGGCGGCGCGCTTCCCGACCACGGCTGCCCGTGGGGTTGGGTGCGAACGATCGACATCGCGAACGAGCGGCGCCCCAAGGTGGTCGGCGAGTACCGCGTGGCCCCGCACAACTTCCCGTCCTACTGCGAGCAGGTGCCCCCGGACCAGGAGAACCTCTCGAGCCAGAGCGCGCACAACCCGACGCTCACGCCCAACCTCGCGCTGGTCACGTGGCACTCGCGCGGCTTCCAGCTGATCTCGACCGAGAACCCGCGCCGGCCGGAGCGGCTGGCCGAGTTCATGCCGCAGCCGTTGGCGGCGGTCCAGAACGAGGACCCGGCGCTCAGCTCCGGCAGCGACAAGGTCGTCATGTGGAGCTACCCGATCGTCCAGGACGGGCTGATCTACCTGGTGGACGTTCGCAACGGCCTGTACATCCTGCGCTACCGCGGCCCGTGCCAGGAGGAGATCCGCGGCGTCGACTTCCTCGAGGGGAACTCGAACCTGGGCGACGCGCTGCGGTTCGAGGGGTCGTCCACGCGCCGGGATTACGCCGGTAGGTGCGAGGACGGTCACGTCGCGCGCGAGGCCGCCTCCGGTAACCGGCTGAGCGCCGCCTCGGCCACGCCGCCGGCGTTCCCGAGCCTGGAGTTCGGCGCCGCCGAGCTGGGCCGCGACTAGGTCGCGGCCACGCCTCGCCGCCTCGCGCTGCCACACTCTCGCCGTGACCTTCCGCCAGGCCGAGGAGTACCTCCTTTCCCTCGAGCTGTTCGGGATGCGGTTCGGGCTGGATCGCATGCACCGGCTGATGACGGTGCTGGGGCTGCCGCAGCGGCGCTTCGCGTCCATCCACGTGGTGGGGACGAACGGGAAGTCGTCCACGGTGCGCTTCTGCGCGGCGATCCTCGAGCGGCACGGGCTGCGCACGGGGAGCTACACATCGCCGCATCTGGGCTCGTTCCGGGAGCGGATCGAGGTGGGGGAGGAGCCGGTGCCCGAGGCGGACTTCGCGGCGGCGGTCGCGCGGGCGGCGCAGGCCGCGGAGCTCGTGAACCGGACCGCCGAGCCGGACGACCAGGTCACCCAGTTCGAGGCCCTGACCGCGGCCGCCTACCACGAGCTGGCGCGTCGCGGGGTGGAGGTGGCGGTGATCGAGGCTGGCCTCGGCGGCCGCTTCGACGCCACGAACGTGATCCCGTCGAAGGTGCAGGTGATCACCTCGGTGGGCCTAGAGCACACGCGCTGGCTGGGGCCGACGCTGAAGGACATCGCCGAGGAGAAGCTGGCCGTGGTGAGGGACCACGGGACGCTGGTCATGGGGGCGCTGGACGAGGAGTCGCGGGAGGTGGCGAGACGCGCGGCCACCGCGCGAAGCGCCACCCTCATCCAGTCTGGCGTCGACATGGGTCTCACCTTGGGCGCCTCCGGGCGCTTCCAGCGCGGCAACTTCGCCATCGCGGCGGCTGCGGCCGAGGCCTTCCTCGGCCGCCCGCTCGACCCCGCCGCGCTCGAGGCAGCGGCGCGCGAGACGACCATCCCCGGCCGCGTCGAGATCGTGGCCCACGATCCGCTCACCGTCTACGACGGGGCCCACAACCCCGCCGGGGCGCACGCCCTCGCCGAGTCGCTCGGGGACGTACTCGGCGACCGCCGCCCGCGGGTCGCTGTCATCGCCGTGCTCGAGGACAAGGACGCCGCAGCGATGCTCGCCGAGCTGCTCCCGCACGTCGACGAGGCGGTGTACACGCGGTCGCAGAACCCGCGTGCGCTGTCGCCGGCGACGCTGGCGAGCCTCGCCGAGAAGCTGGGCGGGCCGCCCGGCGTGACGGTCCCGGACCCGCGCGCCGCCGTCGACCGCGCCCGGTCGCTGGCCGGCCCGGGCGGCGCTGTGCTCGTCACCGGATCGATCTACCTGATCGCCGACCTGGCGCGTGACAGGCCGGGCGTGCGTGCTTCGAGCCTCTAGCGGGTAACCACCCGTCCATGCGGGGGATGCGGGGAGCGCTGGCCGTGATGGCGGTGTCGCTCGCCGTCGCCGCGCCGGCCTCCGCCTCGCCCTACGTCGCGCCCGGCATCAGCCCGCCCGGCGCCAACGACTGGGACTGCCGGCCGACCGCGGCCCGCCCGGTTCCCGTGGTGCTGGTGCACGGCACGTTCGCGGACATGACGGTGTCCTGGAACCTGATCTCGCCGGCGCTGAAGGCCTCCGGGTACTGCGTGTTCGCACTCGACTACGGGCGGCGCGGCACGGGCCCGATCGAGGACTCCGCGCGCGAGCTCGACGCCTTCGTGGACCGCGTGCTGGCCGCCACGGGCGCCGCCCGCGTGTCGCTCGTCGGCCACTCGCAGGGCGGCATGATGCCGCGCTACTACCTGAAGTTCCTCGGCGGCACGGCAGAGGTGGACGACCTCATCGGACTCTCGCCCTCGAATCACGGCACGAGCAACCCGGGCGCTCTGCTCGCCGAGGGGGTGCTGGCGTGCGTCTCGTGCGGCCAGCAGCGCACGGGCTCGGCCTTCCTGACCAACCTGAACGCGGGGGACGAGACGCCCGGCGACGTCTCCTACACGGTCGTCCAGACCCGCTACGACGAGGTCGTCGTTCCGTACACGTCCGCCTTCCTGGCGGCTGGTCCGAACACCACGAACGTGCTCCTGCAGGCGCGCTGCCCGCTCGACCTCTCGGAGCACCTGGGGATCATCTACGACCCGGTGGCGCTGCGCTGGATCAAGAACGCGCTGGGTCGGCCGGGGCCGGCGGACCCCGGCTTCAGGCCGACCTGCCTGTAGGGCCGCAAGTACTCGGCTCGGCCGAGTGCGCGCGGATCGCTCTTAGTCATACGGGTCCTCGGAGCGGTTCTCCCCCGGGATGCGCCGGACGGAGCCCCAGCCGTACTTCGTCCACGCGACCAGCAGGAGACCGCCGGTGATCGACCCGAGCGTGTCGGCGATGAGGTCGCCGACCGTGTCGTCGTTGCCCATGGAGAGGTTCGAGCCGAAGATCTCGTCGGAGCCCCACTCGAAGATCTCCCAGACGCCGCCGATCGCCACGCCGAGCGCGAACGTCACGGTGAAGATGCCGGCGTAGTGGCGCGGGACGAAGTCCTCCCGCATGTCGGGCAGCACCTCGATGCGGGCGAGGGCGATGTAGGCGACCTGGGAGCACAGCATCGGCACGATGAAGTGCACGACGTTGTCGTAGGGCTTCCAGGCGTCGTAGAGGCCGAGCGCCTCGCCCCAGCCCGTGAAGATCATGGCGATCGTGAAGCCGAGGTCGTAGAGGCGGGGCAGGTCGATCGCGCGCGCCACGAGGAGGGCGGTGCCACCCACGAGCAGGTTGCCAACGCCCTTGATTTCGCCCAGGAGGAGGAAGACGGCGGCCCCGACGAAGAAGGTGGCGCGCAGGATGTCGATGGGATCGCGTACCACGCGGCCCCAGTCGCCCATCAAGACCGTTCTGGCCTCCATGGCAGTGCCCTTACCCGCGCGCGCCTGCCACGATTCCGGCTTCATGGACGGCGACGGCCCACGCTTCGGCTCGATGATCGCCCTGGTGGCGATTGTCGTCGCGACGGTGATCCTGGTGTTCTTCGGGATCGGCTACGCGCTGGGACGGCTGTTCCTGTAACGCTGCGTCTAGTCGCCTGAGCCGGATCCGGAGGTGTCCGAGCCGAAGCCGCTGCCGGAGCCGGATCCGCTTCCGGACGAGCCGCTGTCCGACGAGCCCGATCCTGGGCCGGAGTTCGATCCGCTCGTCCCGTCGCCGCTTCCGCTCCCGCCGCCGGGCCCCGAGCTGCTGCTGGATCCGGATCCGTCGCCCGGCCCCGAGCTGTCGCCGCGGCGGTCGTGTCCGCTCCCGTCTCCGGACCCCGGCCCGCTGCTGTCCGCGCGCGTACGCGAGACCGCTCTGGCGGGCACCTCGGACGACGCCGGCTCCACCGAGCTCGGGGCCGTCGTCGCCGGCGCGGTCGTGGCGCCGCCCCGCTCCTCCCGCGCCTCCGCGGCACGATCCCGGGGGGCCGGCGTCCCATCCGACTCGCCCAGCGGCGCCACCGCCGCCCCGCCCGCCACCGCGCCGGTCACAAGCGCCGTCGCCGCCACCTTGGTCACGACCGCGCCCGCCCCGGCCGCGCCGGTCATCTCGGCAACCCGCGCGGCCACGGACTCGCCGGCGCCGGACCCGGTCGGGGGCAGCCTCAACAGCAGCCCGACCGGCGTGATCGCCGTCGCTGCTGTCCGCAGCTTCGTACGCGCCCGGTTCAGCAGCTGCCGCACGGCGCCGCCGCCTACTCCCAGCACGGCCGAGATCTCCTCGTACGACCGCCCCTCCAGCTCGCGCAGGACCAGGGCGTCTCGCTGCCGGGGCGGCAGGTCCTGCACCGACGCCAGCACGGAACGCAGCTCCTCGCGCCGCTCCACCACCGTCTCCGGCAGGTCGCCGATCGCGCCCTCCTCGCCGAGCGGCTCGTCGCGGCGGGCATTGTCACGCAGCGCGTTGTGCGCAGTGTTGTGGGCGATCCGGTACAGCCAGGGCCTCAGAAGCAGATGCGCCTGCTGCCGCGGCAGCGGCCCGCCCTTCTTGATCACGCGACGTAGCGTCGGGCCCTCGAGGTGCTCGATCAGGAGATGGGGGTGAGGGCCGTCGAGGACGGCGTCGAAGCCGCGAACGATGACCGGGTGTGCGAGCCGATCGAGCGCCTCCGCCTCGCGCCGGAGCTCGCGCAGCGCATGCTCGTCCTCCCCCAGATCGGGCCGGAGCACCTTCGCGACCATGATCGCGAAGAGACGCTCGTCCCACACCAGGAGCGCCTCGTAGCGGCTGCCGCCGCCGAGCGGCTTCAGCACGGTGCGCCCAGGGCCGATCGGGGCGCCCTCGTCGAACGCCCAGCTGGACCTGTCGGGCTCGACCGCCAAGTCGGCCACGACCATGCAACACGAGCGGGCGCTCGAACTCACGGACTCCGGTGGCTTGTTACGGCAGGTCCTGCCAGTACACTCGGCCCCTCCTATGGGAGCCCTCGCCGTCTTCGGAATCGAGAACGACGGGCTGAACCTCGCGGTCAACCTGCTCATCCTCTTCCTGGTGGTGATCTGGCTGGCGCTGGTGTACTGGACGTACGCCGACGCCCGGCGCCGGATCGCCGATCCGCTGCTGGTCGGATGCGCCACCGCCGCCTCCCTGTTCCCGTTCGTGGGGACGATCGTCTACGTGATCGTGCGCCCGCCCGAGTACCTCGAGGACGTGCGCGAGCGCGAGCTTGAGATCGCGGCGGCCGAGGCGCGGCTGTCGAGCCTCGAGCACATCCACTGCCAGTACTGCGGCTTCGAGGTCGAGAAGGCGTTCCTGCGCTGCCCCAGCTGCCTGCGGCGCCTGAAGGAGCCGTGCGGGGTGTGCGGCAAGCCGCTCGACCCGCGCTGGAAGATCTGCCCCTATTGCGAGGCCGAGGTCGGGCAGATCCCCGCCGAGGCCCGCCGGCAGAGGACCCGCCGCGCCGCCGCGGCGGCGCCGGCCCGCCAGGCGCAGCCGAGACCGGCCGCCCAGAGAGCGG
>JBKGUS010000299.1:0-14751 GCA_046462295.1 Thermoleophilaceae bacterium
GGAGCCGTTCGCGCAGGTGACGGGCTCGAAGGGGATCCACGTCTGGACTGCGCTGCGGAGACGGGCGGACTTCGAGGAAGTGAAGGAGTTCTCGAGCCTGTTCGCGCAAGTGCTGGCGGCCCGGCATCCCGAGGAGCTCACGACCGAGTTCCGGAAGGCGAAGCGGGCGGGGCGCATCCTGGTGGACGTGCTGCGCAACCGGTACGCGCAGACGGCGGTGCCTCCGTACGGCGTGCGGCCGCGCCCCGGCGCCCCGGTGGCGACGCCCATCGAGTGGGACGAGCTGTCCGACTCGAAGTTGCGCCCCGACCGCTGGAACGTGAACAACGTGCTGCGCCGGCTGGAGGCGAAGGGTGACCCCTGGGCGGAGATGGGCGCCACGGCACGCGGGATCGCGGAACCGCGGAAGCGGCTGGAGAGGCTGCGCGCGGAAGCGGGCGCGTAGCCGCGCGGGAGCGGCCCTGCTCGCGCCCGCGCGCTACCGCTGGCAGCGCCCGCACCAAACCGTCGTGCGCCCCGCCACCGTCGCCCTCCTCAGCCGCGAGCCGCAGCGCGGGCAGCGCGCGTCGCGCCGGTCGCGGACGCCCGTCAGCCAGCCCTCCACCGGTGGCACCCGTCCCGTCGGGAGCGACTCACGCACCACCTCGTCCATCGCGCGCCACAGCCGCTCCACCCGCTCTCGCGACAGCCGTCCCACGGGCGTGCGCGGGTTCACCCGCGCCCGCCATGCGATCTCATCCACCATCAGGTTCCCCAGCCCCGCGATCAGCCGCTGGTCCATCAGCGCCGCCTTCAGCCCGCCGCGCCGGGACGCCAGCAACTCGCGGAACCGCTCCAGATCCACCTCGGTGGCATCCGGGCCCAGCGGCCCGGTCACGCGCTCCCGCCCCGACCGCGAGATCCACACCCCGCCGAACTTGCGCATGTTGCGGTAGCGCAGCTCGCCGCCCCGGCAAACGAACACGATCCGGTCGTGCACGTGCCGGTCGGTCCCGCGCCGCTCCCAGTCGAGCCGCCCGGTCATGCCGAAGTGCATCAGCACCTCGGAGTCCCCTGCCGGCACGAACACCCACTTGCCCTGGCGCGTGAACTCGCCGAAGCGCTCTCCCTCGATCGCGGCGGCTCGGCCGCCCCGCAGCAGCGTCCGGTCGATCACGTCGACCCGCTCGATCCTCCTCCCGGAGGCCTTCTCCGCCGTGCGCCGATAGCCCTCGACGTCGGGGAGCTCGGGCACGGCCTCAGTGGATTGCGGTCGCCGACCGGGCCGCGCCGGACAGCTCGAACACCCAGAAGTCCTGACCCATGACGGGCACGGACACGTTGTAGACCGGCACGCCCTCGAGATCGGCCTGCAGCCTCCCCGCGTGCGCGTGGCCGTGCAGCACCAGGTCCGGCCGGTGTTCGAGGACGGGCGCGGCCAGCCGGTCGCTGCCGAGGAAGGGCCAGATCTCGGCGGGCTCGCCGTGCAGCGTCTCCGGCACCGGGGCGTAGTGCAGCAGCGCCACCCTGAACGGGCACAGCGCGATCTCGTGCAGCCCGTGGGAGAGCGCCGCGACCTCGTCGCCGCACTCGGCGTACACCGCGCGCAGTGATGGCTCGCCGAAGTCCGGCAGCCCCATCCCGCGAAACCCGCCCACGAACCCCTTCGCGCCCGCCACGCCGAGGCGGCAGCGCTCGCCGACGACCGTGTGCGACCGCTCCAGCACCACGATCCCGGCGTCCCGTAGCACCTCCACCACCTCGTCGGTCCGCCCGGCGTGCAGGTCGTGGTTGCCGAGCACCGCGACCACCGGCGTCTCCATCCCCCGGCACGCTTCGGCCAGCACCTCGGCCTGCTCCGGCTCGCCGTGCGTCGTGAGGTCCCCGGCCAGCAAGACGGCCTCGACCTCGCCCTCGATGGCCTCGAAGGCGGTCAGAACCGCATCGCGGTTGTCCGGGGAGCAGTGGAGGTCGCCGGCGGCGGCGACCTTGACGCTGCCGTCGCCGCGCAGGTTGGCGGCAAGCACAGTGGTTGGCGCCCTCATCGAAGTTCTCCATACCCGAAAGCGATCCGCGCGCACTCGGCCGACCGAGTGCTTGCGGCCACGCGCGGGTAACCACAACAAACCCATGCCTTCCGAACCAGCCGGCGAGCACCCCTTCCCCTCGATCGAGGCCACCCTCAAGAAGGCCGTCGCTGCACTCCGCGAGGCCGAGGTTCCCTTCCTGCTCGCCGGCAGCCTCGCCGTGTGGGCGCGCGGCGGGCCGGAGACCCGCCACGACCTGGACTTCGTCGTCAAGGAGGAGGACGTGGAGCGCGCCGTCGACGTCCTGGCCGAGGCGGGCATGCGGCCGGAGAAGCCGCCCGAGGAGTGGCTCTGGAAGGCCTGGGACGGCGACGTGCTGATCGACCTGATCTTCGCCCCGCGCGGCCTCGAGGTCACCGACGAGGTGATCCGGCGCGGCGAGCAGCTCCACGTGCTCGGTATCACCATCCCGGTCATGTCGATCGAGGACGTGCTCGCCACCAAGCTGCTCGCCCTGCACGAGCACGAGCTCGACTTCACCGGAGTGATCCGCATCGCCCGCGCCGTCCGCGAGCAGATCGACTGGCGCTACCTGCGCGAGCGCACCAAGGACTCGCCCTACGCGGCCGGGTTCTTCGTCATGTGCGAGGAGCTCGGCATCGCCTCCGAGGCCCACGGGTCCTACGGCGCCGAGGTGCGCCTGCTTACGCCTCCGGCGGCCGGCTGAGCGGCTCCCCCGGTTTCGCGCCGCCGGGCGGCACATGCGAGAGCGCTCGTTTTCGCGCTCCGGGCCCGGGGTAGACCTCAATACATGCCGACGATTGCGGAAGACTCGCCCGAGCGCCGAATCGAGGCGCTCGTGGAGCGGGGCGAGGAGCGCGGCTGCGTGAACCTCTCGGAGCTGCTGGAGCTCGCCCAGGAGCTGGAGCTGCCCGAGGACGAGGCCCAGGCGCTCCAGGAGCGGATCGAGGCGCGCGGCATCGAGGTCGGCGACGACTGCGGCAACGGCGCCCCACCCGGCCCGGCGTACAACCACGACGAGCTCGTGATCATGACGAGCGACACGCTGCAGCTCTTCCTGCGCGACGTGCGCCGCCATCCCCTTCTCTCCGCCGAGGACGAGGTCGAGCTGGCGCAGCGCATCGAGCGCGGCGACCTCGACGCGAAGGAGCGCATGGTCAACTCGAATCTGCGCCTGGTCGTCTCGCTCGCCAAGAAGTACCAGGGCCACGAGCTGGCGCTGCTCGACCTGATTCAAGAGGGCATCCTGGGCCTGATCCGGGCCGCCGAGAAGTTCGACTGGCGCCGCGGCTACAAGTTCTCGACCTACGCGACCTTCTGGATCCGGCAGGCCATCCAGCGCGGCCTGGCGAACCAGGGACGGACGATCCGCATCCCGGTGCACATCGGCCAGCGCGAGCGCAAGATCGCCCGTGTGGAGCGCGACCTCGCGGCGCAGCACGGCCGTCCCCCCACCGACGAGGAGGTCGCCGCGGCCGCCGAGATGTCGATCGAAGAGCTGCACGAGACGCGCGAGGTGATGCGCACGATCACGAGCCTCGAGCGGCCGGTCGGCGAGGAGGGCGACACCGAGCTCGGCGACCTGCTCGCCAGCGAGGACCGCCAGCCTCACGAGGAGGTCGAGATCGGCCTCCGGGACCAGACCGTGCGCGCCGCGCTCGACCAGCTTCCCGAGCAGGAGCGCAAGGTGATCAAGCTGCGCTACGGCATCAACGGCGACGAGCCGACGCCGCTGCGCGAGGCGGGGCGGCTGCTCGGGCTGTCGCCCGAGCGCGTGCGGCGGATCGAGCACAAGGCGCTCGCCCGCCTTGCCGAGTTCCGCGAGGTCGCGGCGCTCTCCGAAGCTGCGGCGTAGCAGCTGCCACCACGTTTAGCTCCTGCCGGAGAGAGGAACGCATCGGGCGGGAGCCCGTGCAGGCAGGGGTTGTGAGACAAGTGCGAACGCAAGCGCTCGCGCGCGCTAAGCGTGCGCGCGCACATGTGGCGCTACTGCTGCCGCTGATCGCGGCGGTCGTGCTCGCCTACGCGTATCGCGACCGGCTGTTCGGACTCGACCTGCCGATCCGGATCGCCTCCGTCGTCGCCCTGGTGATCCTGGGATGGGCCTTCGCGATGAACCTCGGCCGGGCGATCGGCCCCGTGCTGATGAAGCGGCTCGAGCCGGGCACCGCCGGCACGGTCGGCTTCCTGATCCGTCTCGCCACGCTCGCGATCACGGTGCTGGTGGCGCTCCGCCTGGCCGGCCTCAAGCCCCAGACGCTCGCGGTGGGAGGCGCCATCACCGCGGTGATCCTCGGTCTCGCCGCACAGCAGACGGTCGGCAACCTGATCGCCGGCACCGTCCTGCTGAGCGCCAGGCCGTTCCGGGTGGGCGACCGGATCCGGGTCCACGCCGGCGGCGTGGCCGGCACGGTCGAGGGGACGGTGGCCTCGCTCGGCCTCCTCTACACCACGCTCGCCAACCGCGCCGACCGCATCATGGTTCCGAACAACGTTGTGCTCTCAGCCGCGGTGGTGCCGCTGCGCGAGCCCGACGGCGTGGACCTGCGCGCCAGGCTGGACGCGGAGATCAGGCCGAGCGAGGTGGACCGTTTGCTGCGCGAGGCGGTCACGGTCGAGACCCGGGCCGACCCCGACGTCGAGCTCGAGGAGATGGATGCCGGGCAGATGATCTACCGGATCCGGGCCACGCCGGCCGACAGCGCCGACGGGCCGGAGCTCGCCGACGAGGTCGTGGCAGCACTCGACCAGGTGAGTAACGGGCGGCAGGTCGGGTAATCCGACGGCATGGAAGGTACGACGCGGTTCCCCCGGACCGACGACGACCGTTCGGTGGGCGAGCTCGTGAACCAGCTCTCCCAGCAGACCTCCACCCTCATACGCCAGGAACTGCGGCTCGCCCAGACCGAGCTGCAGGAGAAGGGCAAGCGGGTGGGTGTCGGCGCGGGCATGTTCGGCGGCGCGGGGCTCGTGGCGCTGTATGGCGTCGGCGCCTTGGTGGCCGCCGCGATCATCGGCATCGGCACGCTGCTCGAGCCGTGGATCGCGGCCGTGATCGTGGGCGTGGTGCTGCTAGCCGTGGCCGGTGTGCTGGCGCTGACCGGGCGCAAGCAGGTCGAGCGCGGGACGCCTCCGCTGCCCGAGCAGGCCATCGAGAGCGCCAAGCGCGATCTGGATGAGGTCAAGGCGGCAAGGTCGCGCGCATGAACCAGCAGGACACCGAGGAGCTTCGCCGCGAGATCGAGCGCACCCGGGCCGAGCTGGGCGCGACCGTGGAGGCGCTCTCGCACAAGGCGGACGTGAAGGCGCAGGCGCGCGCGAAGGCCGAGCAGGCGAAGGTGCAGGCGCGCGAGAAGGCTGAGCTGGCAAGAAGCCAGGCGCAGCAGAAGCCCGCAGTCCCGCTCGCCGTCGGCATCGGCGTGGCGATCGTGGCGCTGTGGCTGATACGCAGGAGGAGGCGTTCGTGATGGCCCGCTTCCGGCGGAGCAAGAAGGAGCAGGAGGCTCCGGAGAGCCACACCGACCCTCCCGAGAGCCCCACCAACCTGAAGGCCCGGTCTCTGTTCGGCGTGCTCAAGCGCACGGTCAAGGAGTTCTCGGAGGACAATGTCACCGACTGGGCGGCGGCGCTCACCTACTACGGCGTGCTCTCCATCTTCCCGGCCCTCATCGTGCTCGTGTCGGTCCTCGGCCTGATCGGCGAGTCCGCAACCCAGCCGCTGATCGACAACCTCGGCAGCGTCGCCCCGGGTCCCGCCCAGGACATCTTCAGGAGCGCGATCGAGAACCTCCAAGGGAGTCAGGGCGCGGCCGGAGTGTTCTTCGTCATCGGCATCCTCGGCGCGATCTGGGCGGCCTCCGGCTACATCGGGGCGTTCATGCGCGCCTCCAACGCGATCTACGACATGCCCGAGGGCCGCCCCATCTGGAAGACCCTGCCGGTCCGGGTCGGCCTCACGGTGCTGCTGATCGTCCTGACCGTCATCAGCGCGATCGCGGTCACCCTCACCGGCGGCCTCGCGAAGGAGGCCGGCAACCTGCTTGGCCTCGGCGACACTGCAGTGACGGTCTGGGACATCGCCAAGTGGCCGGTGTTGCTCCTGCTTGTGAGCTTCATGTTCGCTGTGCTCTACTGGGCTGCCCCGAACGTGAAGCAGCCCGGCTTCCGGTGGATCTCGCCAGGTGGCGTTCTCGCGGTGCTGGGCTGGGTGATCGCGTCGGCCGCGTTCGCGTTCTACGTGGCGAACTTCGGCTCCTACAACGAGACTTACGGAGCACTGGCCGGACCGATCGTGTTCCTGGTCTGGCTCTGGATCTCGAACATCATGATCCTGCTCGGCGCCGAGTTCAACGCGGAGCTCGAACGCTCGCGGGCGATCGAGGGCGGCATGCGCCCGCCGGACAAGGAGCCCTTCGCCGAGCCGCGCGACACGCGCAAGATCGAGACGAGCTCGTCCTGACGGTCCGGGCCCGCGACAACCAGGCGAACAGTCCGTTCGCCGGATACGCAGAGCCCGAGAAGCGGCCGCCGTTCCGCTCCTACGCGGCCCTGGCCGCGCTCTTCAATGCCGGCATGGCGGCCGGCCTGGCCGGCGCGCGCCGTCGAGGCCACCGGCTACCCGACCGAATCGATGGCCGCGACCTGGTGCTCGCCGGCGTGGCCACACACAAGCTGAGCCGGCTGATCGCGAAGGACCGCATCACCGCGTTCGCACGCGCGCCGTTCACCGAGTTCCAGGAGCCGGGCGGCCCGGCGGAGGTGGAGGAGCGGGCCCGCGGGGACGGCCTGCGGAGGACGATCGGCGAGTTGCTGGTGTGCCCCTACTGCCTCGGCATGTGGATCTCGGGCAGCTTCCATCTGGGCCTCGTGACGGCGCCCAGGGCGACGCGCTTCGCGGCCTCGGTGCTGACCGGGCTGACGATCTCGGACTTCCTTCAGATCGCCTACAAGGCGGCCGAGGAACGCGGCCTGGGCGGTTCCTAGTCCTCCAGCATGAAGAATTCGACGCCCACGTCGGGCTCGATGAGGATCTGGCTGTGGTACGCCTCGACCCGGCGGCCGAGGACCTCCTCGACAACACCCTTGAAGGAAGCCGCCATGGCCTCCTGGAAGGTGAGCCGGACGCGGCGGACCATGTCCCCCTCACCCCGCTCCGCCAGCGTCCTCTCCACCGTGGTCATCGTGTCGCGCAGGACCGTGACCACGTAGCGGTTCTCCAGCATGTACGTCTTGGCCCGCGTGGGCCCGCGGCCGTAATACTCGCTGAAGAGGCGCACGATTCCGTTCGTTATCTCGGCAAGGTCGTCGCCGAGCCGGGCGCGGCCCTCCGTGGCCTCTACGGATTCCACCCCTGGATACTCTCACGCGTTCCACCATGGCCGCCACCCCGCTGCTCGATTCCCGGCGCTGGCGCCTCTGGGTCGTGCCCCACACGCACTGGGACCGCGAGTGGTATCTGCCGCTCGAGGACTTCCGGATCCGCCTCGCCCAGGTCGTCGACGAGCTGATCGAGACCCTCGAGGCCCGCCCCGAGCATCGCTTCACGCTCGACGGCCAGGCGATCGTGCTCGAGGACTACCTCGAGATCCGGCCCGAGATGGAGGAGCGCCTGCGCGACCTCCTGGCCGTCGGCCGCGTGGAGACCGGGCCGAGCTACGTGCTGCCTGACGAGTTCCTGGTCGGCGGCGAGTCGCTCGTGCGCAACCTGCTCCGCGGCCGGGCCGTGTGCGCGAGGTACGGCGCCACCCCCGCCGACGTCGGCTACCTGCCTGACAGCTTCGGCCACCCCGCCCAGCTGCCGCAGCTGCTGCGCGGCTTCGGGCTCGACACGTTCGTGTTCTCCCGCGGTGTGGGCGACGAGCGCGAGCGCGTGGGCGGCCGCTTCCGCTGGCGCGCAGCGGACGGCTCCGAGGTGCTCGCGCTGCCGCAACCGGTCGACTACGCTGCCGCCGCGTCGCTAGGGCACTCACGCCGCTCGCCGGAGACGGATCCGGCGCGCAACGCCGCCGACCGGATCGAGCAGGTGCTGCGCGCCGAGGCGCCGATGCTCGCGGACCCGGACTTCCGCGACTTGTTCCTCGGAAACGGCGTCGACCATTCGGCGCTGCAGGCGGACCTCCCCGAGGTGCTCGCCGGCTTGCGCGACCTGAAGCCCGCCGTGGAGGTGCGGCTGGCGCTGGTGTCCGAGTACGCCGCGGCGATGAGGGCGGCGGACGGCCGGCTGCCGGTCTTCGAGGGCGAGCTGGCCGGCGGCGCGCGGGCCAACGTCCTGCGCGGCGTGAACTCGACGCGCATGTACCTGAAGCAGGCGAACGAGCGCTGCGAGAGAGAGCTGGCGAGCGCGGAGACGCTGTGCGCGCTGGCGCTGCTCACGCGGCCAGGGTTCCGCCACCCGCGCGGGGAGCTACGCCTCGCGTGGCGCGAACTCCTGCGCAACCACCCGCACGACTCGATCTGCGGCTGCTCCGTCGACGAGGTGCACGACGACATGGCCCAGCGCTTCCGAACGGCGTCGCAGATCGCGCGCCGCGTGGCCGACATGGCGCTCCACGCGCTCGGCGGGAGCTGGCCCGGTGGGGACAACGAGCTCGAGCCCCAGCTGCTCGAGGGTGCCTACCGCTGGGCCTACCGCCCTTCGCCCGGCGGCCCGGTGCGACTCGACGCCCTGACCGGAGGCGCCTGCTTCGTGAACACGCTGCCATTCACACGCAGGCGGCTCGTGCCAATCGAGCTGCCGCCGGAGGCAAGTGGCGCGCACCTGCAAGTCGAGCGCCACCCGGGCGGCCGGCGCGCCTGGCTGGAGCTCGAGCTGGACGGATTCTCCGCGAGCACGATCCGAGTGGACGCGCCGGCCCGTCCATCCGGCGAGCCCTCGCGCGCCGCCCGCGCGGTCGACGAGCGCACCATCGAGAACCCGCGCTACCGCGTGACCGCCGCCCTGGACGGCACGCTCACCGTGCTCGACCGGGCGAGTGGCGTCACGCTCGAGGGTCTCCACCGGCTCGAGGACGTGGCCGACCGCGGCGACTCCTACACGTTCTGCCCGCTCGAGGGCGACCGCCCGCGGACGCCCGGGACGGCGCGCGCGCGCGTCACCGGAGCAGGTCCGGTATGCGCCGAGCTCGAGCTCTCCTACGACCTGGAGCTGCCGGCGGAGTTCGCTCCCGGCCGCGCCAAGCGCTCGGCGGACAGCGTGGCCTGCCCGGTCGTCACGCGCGTTCGCCTGGCGGCGGGGTCCGACCGGATCGAGTTCACCACGAGGGTGACGAACAGCGCCTCCGACCACCGGCTGCGGGTCCGCTTCCCCTGCCCTGGCCCGGTGGACACCGTCCGGGCCGAGGGCCACTTCGCCGCCGTGCGCCGCCCCCCGCGACCCGTCTGGAGCGGCGACTGGTTCGAGCCGCCGCATGACACGAACCACACGCTCGGCGCGGTTGCGGCCGGGGGCCTCGTCGTGCTCGGCAAGGGCCTGCCCGAGTACGAGGCGACGGAGGAGGGCGAGTTCGCGCTCACGCTGCTCCGTTGTGTCGGCTGGCTCTCGCGCGACGACCTCTCCACACGGCCCGGCGGCGCGGGCCCGCAGCTGCCCGTCCCGGGCGCCCAGTGCCACGGCGACCACGTGTTCGAGTACGCCGTCGCGCTGGGGGACCCCGCAGACGCCGAGCTGCTGCGGCGCTCGCAGGACTACCGGTTCGACTTCGTCGAGGGGGCGCCGGGTGTCGAGCTGGAGTCGCCGCTCGGGCCGATCGAGGGCGACCTGGTGTTCAGCGCGCTGAAGGCCGCGGAGGACGGAGACGGCGTGGTGCTGCGCGTGTTCGACGCCGGAGCGCGGTCCCGCGGGCCCGGCGAGGGTCCGCCCCTGCCGCCCGGGAGCGCGCGCTGCCGCCTGGACGAGACGCCGCTGACGGAGGCCGGGACGCAGCTGCGGCCCGGCGAGATCGCCTCGTTCAGGCTTTAGTGGTCGCCACTAGCGGGCGACCGCCTCGTCGCCGGCGCGGTCGCGCGCCTTTGCCGCGCGGGTCGCCTCGAGCAGCCGCGGCGGCATCGCGGAGCGGAACAGCCTGCTCGCCTTGCCGAGCTTCGCCCGGCAGCGCGGGCACTCCTCCGACGTCGCCGACAGCGTGGGGCTGTAGACGGTCAGCCGGCAAGTCGGGCAGTTCAGATATGCCATACCTCTCCTCCTTGTAGCGCGCCGAGGGTCCGCGCTGTACAGGGTGGACAACGCTAACCCAAAGGGGAACCGGAGTCAACGGAAAGGTGAGCTTCTGCGCGGACTCGCCCGCAGGACCGATGCGTTTGTGCGCAGCGCCACGTGGGGAAGCCCAAAAAGCAATCCGCGCGCACTCGGCCGAGCCGAGTGCTTGCGGCCAGGCGGGACCCAATGGCCGACGAAATCACCTTCCAGAACGACCCGGTCGACCCGTCGGTCGAGTTCCGCAAGCAGCAAAACCACTTCTTCGTGGCGCAGCAGGCCGAGCGCCTCGACCCGGACCGGCCCGAGGGCGACGTGCTGTGGAAGCGCATGTCCTTGGCGCAGCGCGTCTCGTACCACCAGGTGACGCTCCAGCTCGAGGACTATGCGGTCTGGCGGGACATGCCGGAGCCCGAGTACGCCGACGAGCGGGCCTGCCCCTTCGAGCTCGAGTTCGCCTCGCCGCGCTGCGTGCGGGTGCGGCTGGCGATCCGCCCGTCGGCGCTCGGCGACGGCGACTCGATCATGCTCGACAGCTACGAGCCGGGCGAGTCGTGGGAACGCGAGGACGACCGGGAGCGCGCCACCTGGCGCAGCGAGCACGGCTCGATCTCGATCAGGCGCGACCCGTTTGCGATCGAGCTGCGCGACGGCGGCGGCAGGCTGATGACCCGCACGCTCCACCTCGATGAGTCGCCGAGCGTAGTCAACCTGAACCCGATGCCGCTGTGCTTCGTCCGCAGCGCGTCGAGCTTCCATCGCCATGTGGCCGCCGGCCTGCTGCTGTCGCCGGAGGAGCGGCTGTACGGCTGCGGCGAGTCCTTCACGCGGCTCGACAAACGCGGCCAGCTGCTCCACATGTGGACGCGCGACGCCTACAGCGCGCAGACGACGACGATGTACAAGCCGGTTCCCTTCATGCTGTCGAGCCGCGGCTGGGGGGTCTTCGCTCACACCGCCGCCCCGGCCACGTTCGATCTGGGACACGGGCACGACAGTGCGGCCGTGCTCTACCTCGCGGACGACGTGGCGGACCTGTTCCTCTTCCTCGGCGAGCCCAAGGAGGTGGTGAGCGAGTACACGGCGCTCACCGGTCGCGCGACGATGCCGCCGCGCTGGTCGTTCGGGCTGTGGATGGGTCGCGACACGTACGAGGCGGCCGACGAGGTGCGGGCCGTGGCGTCGCGGCTGCGACGGGAGCGCGTCCCGTGCGACGTGCTGCACGTGGACACCGGCTGGACGGAGGTGAAGTTCCGGGTGGACTTCGAGTTCTCGAAGGAGCGCTTCCCCGAGCCGGAGCGCTTCCTCGAGGAGCTCCGCGAGCAGGGCTTCCGGCTCAGCCTTTGGCAGTACCCCTACCTGCATCCGAACAACCGGCTGCACGGCGAGGCGGTCGAGCGCGGCTTCGTGGTGCTGGCGAGCGACGGGCTGCCGCCGGTGGACGACGCGGTCATCGACCTGACGAACGAAGACGCGGCCGAGTGGTACAAGGGCAAGCTGCGCCGGCTGCTGGAGCAGGGCGTGGCAGTGTTCACCTCCGACTTCGGTGAGGCCGCGCCGGTAGGCGGCATCTACCGCGACGACCCGGCCGGCTTCGTGGAGCACAACCTCTACCCGCTGCGCTACGCGCAGGCCGTGGCGGAGGCGACCGAATCGGTCACAGGCGAGAACGTCCAGGAGGTCCGTGCCGCCTGGGCGGGCTCCCAGCGCTACCCGGTGCACTTCTCGGGCGACCCGGAGACGAGCGACGGCGGCATGCTCGGCACCCTGCGCGGCGGGCTGTCGCTCGGCCTGTGCGGCTTCACCTTCTGGACGCACTTCGTGGGCGGCTTTCCGAAGCCGCCGGACGCGGACCTCTACCTGCGCTGGCTCGCGTTCGGCGTGCTGTCCTCGCACGTGCGCTGCCACGGCGCCCCGCCGCGGGAGCCGTGGGAGCTCGGCGACGGCTTCCTGGCCAAGTTCCGGCGCCTCGCCGAGCTGCGCTATTCGCTGCTGCCGTACGTGGTCGAGCAGGCCGAGGCCGCCTGCGAGCGCGGCCACCCGCTGCTGAGGCCGCTCTTCTTCGAGTTCCCCGGCGACCCGGGCTCGTGGCTCGTGGAGGACCAGTACCTGCTCGGGAGCGACCTGCTCGTGGCGCCGCTGTTCGAGGACGTCTCAGAGCGGCAGGTGTACCTGCCACCCGGGCGCTGGCACCGCTTCGCCGAGGACGAGGGCACGGCGCTCGACGGTCCCGGCTGGCACACGCTGCCGGTCGAGGAGGTGCCCACCGCCGTGCTGGTGCGCGACGGCGCGGCGCTGCCGATCACCGAGCCCGCCCAGCACACGGGCGAGCTCGACTGGGACGGCGCCCGTACGTGGCAGCCGGCCGGATGAACCTCGCCGAGGCGCTCGTCATCAAGCGAGGGAATCTCTTCATGGTCACGCCGCGCGACGGCGACCTCCCGGCCGACCCGGGTGGCTTCGGGCTCTGGTACCGCGACTGCCGCTACCTCTCCGTCCACCGGCTGCTGCTCGACGGCGAGCGGCCGGAGTTGCTCCAGGCTTCGGACGGAGCGGGCACGCGGGCGATCCACGAGCTGTCGGACGCGGGGGGCGCGGTGTCCCTTCGCGTCGACCGCCTGCTCGGCGAGCAGCCCGGGGTACTCGTGGAGAGCATCGTGTTGCGGAGCCACGGCCCCGACGAGACGCGCCTCTCGCTCGAGCTCTCGCTGGGCGCGGACTTCGAGCCGATGCTGGCGGTGCGCGGCCTGGTGGAGCGGCCGTCGCGGCCGCCGGTGGAGAACACCTTCGACGGAACCACGCTGCGCTGGTCCACGAGAGGCAGGGACGGTGTGGTGCGGACGACGAGCGTCGAGCCGAGCGAGCCGCCCGCGTCAGCCGGCGGCGGCGTGCTGCGCTTCGAGATCGACCTGCCCGGCCGCGCGGAGCGGCGCATCGAGCTGCGGATCGCCGCCGGCGAGAGCGGCGGCGACGCCGCCGGCCCTCGCCGGGAGGCGCCCGACCCGACCCGCGTCCGCTCCGACGACGAGCTCTTCGACCGTGTCCTCGCCCGCTCGCTCCGGGACCTCGACATGCTGCGTTCCGAGCTCGACGGGCGCTCCTACTTCGCGGCGGGCGTCCCCTGGTTCGCCACCCTCTTCGGCCGCGACAGCCTCATCGCCGCCACTCAGACGCTCGCCTTCATGCCGGACGTCGCGGCCGACACGCTCCGCCTCCTCGGCGACAGGCTGGGCCGCGTGCACGACGACGACCGTGACGAGGATCCCGGCAAGGTGCTGCACGAGCTTCGCGTCGGAGAGCCCGCGGCGCTCGGCGAGACACCGTTCGCCCGCTACCACGGGGGCGCCGACGCCACCCCCCTGTGGCTGTGCCTCCTCGCGGACCATGCCGACTGGTCGGGCAGCCTGGAGCTGTTCACGGAGCTGCGCCCCCAGGTCGAGGCCGCGCTCCAGTGGATGGCCGGGCCCGGCGACCGGGACGGCGACGGTCTCGTCGAGTACATGTGCCGCTCGCCGCACGGGCTGCTCAACCAGGGCTGGAAGGACTCACCCGACGGCGTGCCGGACGCGGACGGGAACCCGCTCGAGCCGCCGATCGCGCTGATCGAGGTGCAGGGCTACGCGGTCCGAGCGCTGCGCGGGATCGCCCGGCTGTTCGAGCTGGACGGCGACGCCTCGCGTTCCGACACGCTGCGGATCCGCGCGGCCGAGGTGGAGACGGCGCTGGCCCGGTTCTGGGCGTTCGACCCGGGCGGCTACGCGATCGGCCTCGCCGCCGACAAGCGGCCCGGCACCCGTCTGGCCTCGAACCAGGGACACCTGCTCTGGGCCGGCGCCGTGCCGCCGGAGCGGGCAGGCGCGGTGCGCGACCTCCTGATGTCGGAGCACATGTTCTCGGGCTGGGGCGTCCGGACGCTGTCCGACCGCACCCCGGCGTTCAACCCGCTCGGCTACCACACCGGCTCCGTGTGGCCGCACGACACCGCGACGTTCGCCTGCGGCCTGCGCCGTTACGGCTTCGACGAGGAGTTCCTGCGCGTCTTCGACGCGCTGCTCGAGGCGGCGTCGCGGTTCGACGACCACCGCCTGCCGGAGCTCTTCGGCGGTTTCGCGCGCGAGGCGGCCGCGGACCCGGTGCCGTACCCCGTGGCGTGCCGGCCGCAGGCCTGGGCCGCCGGCTCGATCCCCTGGCTCCTGGCCGCTTGCCTGGGGCTCGAGCCCGACGCGCTCCGCGGCAGGCTGCGGGTGGTCAGGCCGCTCCTGCCCGGCTGGGTCGACCGGCTGTCGCTCGCGGGCATGCGGGTGGGCGAGGCGCTGGTGGACCTCCGCTTCCAGCGCGCCGGGAGGCAGGTCGTGCTCGCCGACGCGCGCATCGAGGGCAACCTGCAGATCGCGCTCGAGACTGACGCGGCCGGGCCTGGTGCGCCGGGCCCATGACCGGGTAGGCGGGGCCCATGGCTTCCGGGAAGGCAATCGTCACAGCGTCCGACTCCGGCATCGGCAAGGCAACGGCCGTTCGCCTGGCCCGGGATGG
>JBKGUS010000300.1:0-3039 GCA_046462295.1 Thermoleophilaceae bacterium
GCAGGCGATGCGCGACCTGATGTCCGTCTGGGAGGAGGTCGAGGGCAAGGTCCGCGTGCTCGCAATCGCCTCGTCGAACATCTTCACGTTCAGCGCCGGCGCGGACATCAAGGAGTTCACGAAGATGAGCCCCGACGCCGAGGGCGCGGACCTCCTCCAGTCGGGGCACGCCTTCATGCGGGCCATGGAGAGCTCCTCGACGGTCACCATCGCCGCGGTCAACTCGATCGCGTTCGGCGGCGGCTGCGAGCTGGCGATGGCCTGCGACTTCCGCATCGCGGCCGAGTCGGCCACGTTCGGCCAGCCCGAGATCAACCTGGGCATCATCCCCGGCTTTGGCGGCACCCAGCGGCTGCCGCGGCTGGTGGGCGAGGGCAAGGCGCTCGAGATGAACTTGACCGGTGAGCCGATCGACGCCTTCGAGGCCCACCGGGTCGGGCTGGCGCACCAGGTCGTGCCCGACCACGAGCTGTTCGACGCCACGCTCGCCTGGGCGCGCAAGCTCGCGGGCCAGGCGCCGATCGCCGTCGAGGAGATCAAGAAGCGGTCGCACCAGGCGGACCTCGACCAGGGGCTGGCCGGCGAGGCCGAGGGCTTCGCGAGGGCGTTCGGCTCGGAGGACGCGAAGGAGGGGATCTCGGCGTTCCTGGGGAAGCGGAAGCCCTCGTTCGAGGGGCGATGACGGTCGCCATTTCCGCTCAGGCCGAGCGGCTCGCTGAACTACTCCGCGACGCCGACTGCGCCGTGGTCCTGACCGGGGCGGGCGTATCGGTGCCATCGGGTATACCCGACTTCCGTAGCCCCGGCACGGGCCTGTGGGAGAACGTCGATCCGATGGAGGTCGCCCACATCGACGCCTGGCGCCGCGACCCGGACCGCTTCTGGAGCTTCTACGGCGACCGCTTCGCGTCGCTCTACGACAAGCAGCCAAACGACGCCCATGTCGTTCTCGCTGAGCTCGAGCGCCGCGGTCTTGTCCGGGCGGTGATCACGCAGAACGTCGACCGGCTCCACCGGAAGGCGGGCAGCGAGCGCGTGATCGAGGTGCACGGCTCGATCGACTACAGCGTCTGCATGGACTGCCGCGGCAAGGTCTCGCTGGACCACGTGATGGAGCAGCTGCGCGGCGGCGACGGCGCGCCCGAGTGCCCCACCTGCGTGACCCCGCTGAAACCGGACGTCGTGCTGTTCGGCGAAATGCTGCCCGAGCGGGCGATGTCGGAGGCGCAGGCGCTCGCGCTGGAGGCCGACCTGATGGTGTGCGTGGGCTCCTCGCTCGAGGTCTACCCGGTGGCCGGGCTGCCCGCCATGACGCACGGCGGTGGCGGGCGCATAGCGCTCGTCACGCAGGGGCCGACGCCCTATGACGCCGACGCCGAGGTGAAGCTCGACGGCGACGTGGCCGAAGAGCTGCGGGCGGTGCTCGCGGCGCTCTGAGCCCATGAACCCGGTCCTCGCCGCGGTGGCAGCCGCTCTCGTCGTCGCGCTGGGCGCGATCGGGGTCTTGGCTGGGGAAGGGGAGGAGGCAGAGCCGGCCGCCGAGCGCTCCCGTGGCCCGTCGCTGGAGCAGGTGGCCGCGCGCCTGGAGGAGGTGGCGCGGGGCGTGGAGCGGGTGCGCGAGCTCGAGTTCGGTCGGCTGCCGCGCGTGCGGCTGGTGAGCATCGGGGAGGCGACCCGGGACAGCCTCGCCGAGCTCGACCGCTACGTGCCGCGACGAAGGCAGCGGAGCGAGGAGCGTGTGCTCGCGATGCTGGGGCTGCTGCCGCCGGGCGTCCGGCTACGCGAGGTGCTGGGCAAGGCGCTGACGGAGGAGGTGGCCGGCTACTACGTTCCGCGCACGAAGACCATGGCGCTCGTGCGCGGAGCCGGCCTGGGCGGCCTGCTCGCCGAGGTCACCCTGGCGCACGAGCTGACGCACGCGCTCGATGACCAGCGCTTCGACATCGAGCCGCACGGGACGAGCGGCTCCCTGAGCGACCGTGCGGTCGCGGACGCGGCGCTGCGCGAAGGCTCGGCGACACTCGCGATGGTCGAGTACGTGGCGCTGACCCAAGGCGCCGGGCAGGAGCTGCCGCCGGAGCTGCGTCGCCGGCTGCTGGAGGAGCTTGACCAGCTCGCCCTGCCCGCATCGGGCGGCCTGCCGCGCTACGTGCGCGAGGCGCTGGTGTTCTCCTACGCGGCAGGCGCGATCTTCGTGAGCCGGCTCCAGAGCCGCGGCGGCTGGGCGGCGGTGGACCGGGCCTTCGGGAAGGACGCGCCGGTGTCGAGCGAGCAGATCATGCATCCGCGGAAGTACGAGGCCGGCGAGCGGCCGCTGCGAGTCGCGCTGTCGGGTGTGCGGGAGGCGCTCCCGGCGGGTGCCCGGGTGGTGGCCCGCGGCGACCTGGGCGAGTTCGACACCCAGCAGTTCCTCCGGGACGCGAACGGCCGCCGGCGCTCGGAGGAGGCGGCGGCCGGATGGGGCGGGAGCAGGTTGGAGCTGTGGCGGCTGCCGGATGGGGGTGACGTGCTCGTCATGGCCTGGGCGTGGGATACGGCGCGGGACGCCCGGGAGTTCGCCGCGGCCGTCCGGGTCTCCGTTGGGCGGCTCGGTCCTGCAGGCGCCGTAAACAGCGGCAAGGAGGGGGTGGTGTCGGTGGTGCTGGCGCCCTCGGCGTCCCTCGCGCGCCGGATCGCGCGGCGGATCGAGGGGGGTGTGTCGTTCTAGGGCACGTATGCGGTCCCAGGACAACACACCCCCTCGCTAGCCGCGCATCCGATGCCTCCGCAGGGCCGCCTCCATCGCCTGGACCGCCTCCTCGATGCTCGCCGTTTCGGCGGCACGGAGCTCGCCGCGCAGGGCTGCGCCGGCCGCCTCGGCGACGGACGGCCGCAGCCCGTCCAAAGCCGCGCCGGGCAGCTCCGCCACCAGCGCCTCCAGCGCCACCCGCGCCTGCATCGCGGCCTCCCGTGGACGGCCGGCCGCCAGGTCCGCCCGGGCCCGCAGCACCAGCTCCTCGCCGGCCAGCGCCGTCTCGCGCGCTGCTGGGAGCGCGCGAG
>JBKGUS010000301.1:0-5130 GCA_046462295.1 Thermoleophilaceae bacterium
AGGCAATCCAGGCGCGTGTGGTTGACCATCCGGATGATCGTCCGGACGCCGCGCCCCTCCTCGCCGATCAGCTGGCCGCGCACGCCGTGGAACTCGACCTCGCTCGACGGCAGCGAGCGCGTGCCGAGCTTGTCCTTGAGGCGCTGGATGCGGAAGCCGGGATCGCTGCTCTCGAACAGGAAGCAGGAGAGGCCCTCCGGACCCTGGGCGAGCGTCAGGAAGACGTCGCAGGGCGGATAGGAGCAGAACCACTTGTGGCCGGTGATCTCGTACAGGCCGTCGCCGGCGGGCTCCGCCGAGGTGGTGTTCGCGCGCACGTCCGAGCCGCCCTGCTTCTCGGTCATCGCCATCCCGGCGAGTGCGCCGTCGGCGTAGCTCGGACGGGTCAGGCGCGGCTCCCATTCAGCGGCCAGCTCGGCGCTCTCGCGCAGTGCAGGGATCGCCGCGTAGGTCATGGACACGGGGCACATCACGCCCGAGCCGACCTGGCTCCAGACGTAGAAGAGCGCGGCGCGCACGACGTGCGCCCCGGGCTGGGGATCACGCCAGGGCAGCGAGTGCATCTCGCGCTCGATGGCCTGGCGCAGGCACCAGTGCCACGAGGGGTCGAGCTCGACCTCGTCGATGCGGTTGCCGTAGCGGTCGTGGGTGCGGAGGATCGGCTCGTTGCGCTCCGAGCGCTCGGAGTGCTCGAGCGCCTCGGGGCTGCCGGCGAGCTGGCCGGCGTCGCGGAGGCGGTCGATGCCCCAGCCGCCCCCCTCGCGTTCGAGCGCCTCCTCGAGGGCGACGTCCGCCTCGAACACGTCGTAGGGGACGATCGGCGGGGCCTGGTTCAGGACGTCATGCGTGGACGCGCTCGTGAGCACTGGGAAGAGCCTCCTGGCAGAACTGTATGAGAGTGGCGATCAGCGCCTCGCGGGAGCCGCCGTTCGCGGTGGAGAGGGGGCCGACGAGGGACTCGGCGAGCGCTCCGACGAGCGCCGCGGCGACGGTGCCGGAGTCGTGCGGGCGGAGCTCGCCGTCACGGACGCCGTCCTCGAGGACGCGGGCGAACGCGTCGCGGTACCCGATCCTGAACCGCAGCCGCTCCGACTCGACCGCCGGGTCGACGGGCTCGGCGATGAGCGCGTAGGCGAGGACGGGTCCGGCGAGCGCGCGCCGGCAGAAGGCCTCGACGGCGGCGGCGACGCGCTCCGTCGCGGGGCGGTCACCGCCCGGATTTGTGACGTCGACGACGACGTCGAGCTCGCGCTGCGAGGCGCGCCGGAAGACCTCCGCGAAGAGGTCGCCCTTCGACGGGAAGTGGCGATAGACGGTGCCGACGGCCACCCCGGCGTCCTTCGCGACGGCCTGGACCCCGGCCGCGGCGTAGCCGCCGCTCGCGACTCGCTGAAGCGCCGCCGCGACGATGCGCTCGCGCGTGGCGAGCCGCCGCTCCTCGGTCTTCTGGGTGGGCCGGTAGGGCATGGCCGGGGGAAGTAGTGAATCACGGTTCACACTTTCGTGCAAGCGTGAAGCACGCCGCGGCCGGCGGTCTTCAATGCCCGTCGTTCGCCAGGGCGGCCGCGAGGGCGGCGTCGGTGAGCTCGGCAGTTCGCCGCCACGTGAACGTCGCCGCGCGTGCGCGTCCGGCGGCGATCAGCCGGTTGCGCTCGGCCTCGTCGGTGGCCGCGCGCACCACTGCGGCGGCGAACGCGTCCGGGTCGTGCGGGTCGGCCAGCAGCGCCGCGTCGCCGCAGGTCTCCGGCAGCGCAGCCCGATCCGACGCCACAACGGGTGTGCCGCAGGCCATCGCCTCGAGGCAGGGGAGACCGAACCCCTCGTACAGCGAGGGCATCGCGCACGCGCGCGCGCCGGCGTAGAGGCCGGGGAGGAGATGCTCATGTACGTACCCGAGCTGTCGCCCGGGCGGGTGCCCGCCACCGCGGAGGTAGCCGCGCCCGCCGCCCGCGCTCACGAGCTCGATGCCGTGAGGCCGCAGCGCGGCGGCGGCCTCGCCCAGGACCGCGAGGTTCTTGCGCGCGCTGCGCGTGGCGAGCGTGAGCACGTAGGGACGGTCGAGGCCGAGGGCCGCGCGGGCCGGCCCGGGATCGGCGGAGGGGGAGAAGGCGTCCGAGACGCCGTTCGAGACGACCGCGACCGATCCCTCGGGTATCCCCAGCCGCTCGACGATCTCGCCCTGAGCGAAGCTGGAGACGGTGAGCACGAGCCGCGCCCGCCGTGCGACGACAGGCAGCACGACCCGCTGCCAGGCGCCATAGGTGCGGCCGTACCACTCCGGATGGGCGAGGGCAGCGAGGTCGTGGATCACGACGGCGTTGCGCCGGGAGGCGAGCGGGGCGAGGTTGGCGGGGCAGTAGAGGAGGTCGGCCCGCCGGGCGAGAAGGGGAAGCGCGAGCTGCTCCCAGGCATGACCGGCCCGGTGGGCGAGCCGGGGTCGTGGTCGCATGACGACGTAGCGATCCGGCCGGAGCGCGGGAAGACGAGCGGCCATCTCGCGAGCGACCCGCTCGACACCCCCGGTCTCGCGCCGGACGGCGGCCCGCGCGTCGATGGCGACGAGCCCGGTCACCGCGGCCAGGCCCGCGGCCGCGGCACGGCCCGCCGGCCGGAGTGTGGGCCGCCGATGTCACGCATATGGCGCCTTTGACAGCCCACACTCGCCTCCGGCGCGTCGCGCCTCCCTCAATGCCCTGAGCCGTGCGGTCTCGATCTCGCCGCCGCGGCGGGTCAGCCGGCGGGCGGCTGCGCGGGTCGCGTACGTCGCGGCCTCGGCGAGGTCGTCCAGCAGCAGCGGGACGCGCCCCTCCTGCGCCAGCACCTCGCGCCGGCGCCGGGCCCTCAGCGGCAGGTCCTGCTCGCCCATCGCCGGGCCGACGGACGAGCCGCCGCGGTGCATCAGGGCAACCCCGGGCCGCAGCAGCGTCGGCACGCCGTCCCTCCGCGCGCGCAGGCAGAGCTCCATGTCCTCGTAGAAGAGGAACGCGTCCGGGTCGAAGGGGCCGAGCCGGCGCAGGAGGTCCGTCCGGGCGACGAGGCAGGCGGCCACCGCCCAGCCGACCGGGCGCGGATTGTCGCTCCGCCACGGCTCGTACCGCTCGCGCAGGCGCCCGGGCAGCAGCGGGCGCGGCAGCAGGGCCGGCACGAGGCCCTCGAGCGAGCCGGGTGGAGGGTGGGCGCTGTCCTGGACGCTGCCGTCGGCGTTGAGAAGCCGGGGCGCCAGCAGGGCGTCGGTCGCGGCCGCCGCATCGGCAAGCCGCGCCAGGCCGCCATCGAGCAGCTCGACGTCGGGGTTGACGAGAGCCGTGACCGGGGCCTCGACGAGCTCGAGCCCGGCGTTGCAGCCGGCGCCGAAGCCACGATTGCCATCGAGTACGACCACCTGCGCACCTCGCCGCCGGGCAAGGTCGGCGCCTTCGTCGCGGGAGCCGCTGTCGACCACGACCACGGGTGGCACGGGATCGAGATGCCGCGCGACCGAATCGAGGAGGCGCGCGAGATCGGGCGCCGAGTCGTGAATGACCGTGACGATCGCGAAGCCGCTCATGCGGCCGCCTCGGCCAGGATCGCCCGCGTCTCGCGCGCGGCCCGCTCCCACGACAGCTCCGCGACGGCTTCGCGGCCGGCCGCCACCAACCGCTCGCGGAGGCCGGGCTCCTGCTCCAGGCGGAGAAGCGCATGGGCGAGCGCCTCTGCGTTACGGGAAGGCACGCGGATTGCGCCCTCGCCGAGGGTCTCCTCGAAGACGGGCAGGTCCGCGACCACGACCGGCGTCCCACGGGTGAGCGCCTCGACCGGCGTGAAGCCGAAGCCCTCGTCGCGGGAGACGCACGCGAGGGCGAGCGCCCCCTCGTAGAGCGCGTCCAGGACCGGGTCCGACACATGGCCGAGCAGCGTGGCCTGCGAGCGCTCGAGCCGGCCGCGAAGCGGGCCCTCGCCCGCGAAGACGAGCCCCGCGCGGAGCCCGCGCGAGCGGGCAAGCGCATGCGCTTCCACGAGCACATCGGGAAGCTTGCGCGGCTCGAGCGCGCCGACCGCAAGCACGTAGGGCTGCGCGACCTCACGGGGGAGCGCGGCGGCCGGCGCAGGCCGGCGCGCGGCGGCGGTTTCCGGCGGGCTGGCCGCGGTTTCCGGCGGGCCGCCGGCGGCGGTCTCCGAGAGGGCGGCGCCGCCCGGCTCCCGCCCCTTCCCTGCCCCGGATCGCACCACCCGCACCTTCTCCGGCGCCAGACCCCACCGGGCCAGCACCGCCTCCCGCACCGGTCCCGACGGGCAGATCACCCGGGTCGCCCTTTGCGCCAGCCTCTCCGGCCGCGCCAGCCGGTGCCATAGCCGTTCGTAGCGCGTGAAGTCCGCCGGCTCCTCGAACGACAGGTCGTGCACGGTCAGCACCAGGGGCACCCCGTCGGACACCGCCAGCGGCGCCGGTGCCGGCGCCCACACCACGTCGCAGCCCCCGGCGAGCCGGTCGAGGCGCGGCCGGCCCCCCACCGCCGCGGTTCCGAACAGCACCCGTCCCGGCACCCGGCGTCGCACCAGGCGTACGCCCGGCGAGATGAACTCCGGCGGCTCGTCGGCGCCCGCCATCACGACCACCAACTCGTCCTCCGGCCAGCCCGCGGCCAGCGCCTCCAGCAGGCACCTCAGATATCTCGCCACGCCGCGCCGGTGCGCCGCCCCGGGACGGAGCGCGCGGCCGTCTACGGCGATCCTCACCGCCCCGGAGGCGCTCAGGCCTTGCGCCTGATGGCGATCCCGGCCAGCAGGAGCGCGTACCCGATCGTCGCCAGGATCAGCACGGGCAGTCCTGTGCGCGGCAGGGTGGGGGAGGCCTCCTGCGCTGCCTCAGCCGCGGGCGCGGCCTCCGCCGAGGGCGCCGCCTCGGCCGTTCCGTTGCCGCCCGGGGCCGGTTCGACCGGCGCGGCGGGCTCCGACGGCGCCGGCGCCGATGGCTGCTCCGCCGGCTGCTCCTGGCCGCCGCCGTCGCCGCCCTGGAACGGGTCCGTGTACTGCTCGTCGCCGGCGCTCTGTCCGAGCGCCACGCCGGGCATGGCCAGCAGCGCGGCGGCTGTGATGAGGGCGATGAGGGCTCGCGGCATGCGCGGAGAGCCTAGTACCCCCGGCTGGCGG